>CAZPWQ010000003.1:71837-77398 GCA_964590495.1 uncultured Balneolaceae bacterium | reverse complement strand
CGCCGGTATATGATTTTGATGATTATACTCGGGCGCATCTGGAAGAATCGCAGGCCAGGATTGATAAGGCTCTTGATGCTGGTCTGAAGTTAGAGAATTAATATTAAATAGCTTTTATTCAACCCTGACAGGGTTCTATGACCTGTCAGGGTTTTTATTTGAAGCTATATAAACGAAGGCTTGCAATTCATACGGAGCATGCCCAGCACCTGCTGGAAATCTCCGGGTAGTTCGGAATTATACTCAACGAACTCTCCGGTTTCCGGGTGATCAAAGCCCAGCGTCTTGGCATGAAGACATTGACGACTCAATGAGGCAAAGAGATTATTAAACATTTGCTTACGGCTCCCGGTATTTGGTCCGTACCGGACAGAGTTACCGCCGTATTTTTTATCGCCGAATACCCACAGATTATTATCGGCCAGATGAACACGAATTTGATGGGTTCTTCCGGTTTCAAGTTGCAATTCCAGGAGCGAAAGATGATCAAAATATTCCAGAACCTTGTAATGGGTAACAGCGTGTTTGCCCTTATCTTCCGGCAGAACGGTCATTTTTTTTCGATCTTTGGGATTCCGCCCGATATTACCGGTTATCGTTCCTTCCTTTTTATCCGGCATACCCCACACTATGGCCCAGTAGGTTCTTTCAATATCCTTTTCCCGAAAATAGGCACTGAGAATACGATGAACATCATCATTTTTTGCAACTACAAGAATGCCGCTGGTATCCTTGTCCAGCCGATGTACGATACCCGGACGAATAGTATCAGTGTCAGGACTTGACAGCTCGTCTGCGTACCATAACAGGCCATTGACGAGTGTACCGGTCCAGTTGCCATAGGCTGGATGTACTACCATTCCTGCAGGCTTGTTAACAATAATGAGGCTGTCATCTTCATAGACGATATCAAGGTTCATCTTTTCCGGCTTGGCTTCCGGAGGTTCGGGGATGGGAAGATGAATATCAATTACGTCACCGGGTTCCATATTGTACGATGATTTTTCCACACTACCGTTAACAGTTACGTAGCCCTCCTCTATAGCTTTCTGTACTTTAGTCCGCGAAGTGTTTTCTATAAATGAGGCGATGTATTTATCCAGCCTCGTACCGGAGGTATGTCCGTCGGGTACTTTCAGATGATATTCTTTAAACTCATTGATCTTTTCAGTACTCATTTAGGAGTAAATTAGGTGGATTTTATCCGGTTTAAACTCAAAAATATAAATTCTTTTAAATTTTTTTGTAAGGAATTGCCTTCCCAACGGTCTTACTAATGACTCTTCATTAAGGGAGAACCCTTGTGCCGCTAAAAAATTAGGCTCCAGCGTCTGCTGGAGCCTTTTTTAACTAAAACAGCAACAGACGAAACAGAACAGTTTTGCTTTAAATTATTTTTTTAGAAAATTTTCTCCCTCAATTTCTGTTAATTACAAAATTTTAATCTTTGGCTTAAAAAATAAAAACTTTGCTTATGATAAGAACAGGAATGAATACAAAGGTAACGAATTTTACTGGGGATAAGATAATTTGCCGTGATTAAAGTTTGGAGCTAAGTTAAAGATGGTCCAACAACCCCCTTTAGTTCCCCCTTTTGTAATGATAGAAGAAAGTGATTATCGTAGCAACCAATAACAGTATTTGAAATCTTTATGGTGATGCCTAGATAATTCCCCCTTAACAAAGAGCCTGTCCCGAAAACTTTCGGGAGGGTGCGGCTTTAGCCGCGGGGGGTGTTTCTATAATCAGGCTACAAAGGCATATTTTACCATTTAGAATCAGATACTTTTAAAAAATATAAAATGAAAACCAGACTTTCTGTTAGTCACTGCTTACATTAAGTGCTTGTGATCTTTAAAACCGGATACAGATGATACAATCACTCTACATAAAAGACTTTGCACTGATTGATGAACTCGATGTCTACTTTGAGGAGGGATTGAACATCCTGACCGGCCAGACCGGTGCGGGTAAATCCATCATCATAGGGGCGTTGAATATGATTCTCGGCGAACGTGCCGATACCGAGGTAATCCGGCAGGGAGCAGACAAAGCCATCGCCGAAGCAATTATCCGCGGAAATGGCAATTCGAAAATAAAACAGCTTTTGGAGGAAAATGCCGTTGAAGATCGTCCGGAGCTTATTCTCCGGCGGGAAATTCGCTCGTCAGGAAGCCGGGGATTTATCAACGATACACCGGTAACTATTTCAGTACTCAAAGAGGTGGGGGATTACCTGGTTGATCTTCACGGTCAGCATGATCATCAGATGTTGCTCAAAGAAGAAAATCACAGGAGCGTTGTTGATGGATTTGCAGAGATCGAACCGGTACTGGACGCTTACCGGGATTCCTATTCCGCGATGGTTGAGCTGCGCCGTGAATTTCGAAGATTAAAAAAACGCGAGCAGGAACTGGAGGAGAAGGTAGAACTGTACCGATTCCAGGTACAGGAGCTGGAAGATGCAGAGCTTGATCCCGATGAAGAGGGGGAGCTGGAAGCTGAAATGCACCTGCTTGATAATGCTGAAGAGCTGGATCAAAAAGCCGCAGCCATTGTAGAAATCGGGCAGGGAGAAGAGATTAATATTATAGACCTTCTGAACCAGGTTAAACTGAACCTGGATGATATAGCACGGATCGAGCCGGATTTTGAAAATTACAGGGAAGAAATTTCTACGGCCCGGATCAGTATCCGGGAGACGATACAATTTGCTGAACGATACCGCAGTAAAATTGAATTTAATCCCAATCGGCTGGAAAAGCTGCGTAAACGTCAGTCGGAATTAAACAGTCTGCGGAAAAAATACAATCGCTCAATTCCGGAACTGATTAACTATTTGCATGAAATAAAAAAGGAATTGAATCTTGCCGAAAATTTTGATCTTGAAATTGAAAACCTTCAGAAAAAGATTAATGAACAGGCAGTGGAGCTGACAGACAAATCGAAAGAGCTTCATGAAGTACGAGAAAAAATAGGAAAAAGGCTGTCATCGGATATTGAAGATGAGTTAACCAAGCTGGGAATTCCCCATGCAAACCTTGATGTACGGGTAGATTGGATGATTGCGGCTGAAAATAAAGGATGGATAACCGTTGAGGGCTTATCTGTCGAATGCACCGAACACGGTTGTGATGATATCAGGCTATATATCTCAACAAACAAAGGAGAAGAACCAAAGCCACTGGCTAAGATTGCATCAGGAGGGGAAATAAGCCGTGTCATGCTTGCTTTGAAATCAATTATCGCTCGTGAACAGAGTCTGCCGGTTATGATCTTTGACGAAATCGATACCGGCATCAGCGGTGAGATATCAGAAAAAGTGGGACGTACTATGCGACGTCTTTCGGGAAAGTGTCAGATTATCGCTATTACCCATCAGCCACAGATAGCCAGCCAGGCGCATAAACATTATCGCGTGGAGAAAGTAGAGGATCAGAATCGAACGGTATCCCGTATTATTCCATTAAATGAAAGAGAGCATATAACAGAAGTCGCGAGTCTGATGAGCGGCGAAGATATCACTGACGCCGCACTTAAAAGTGCTCGCGAACTGATCGAAAAAAATTCATTTTCTAATTAAGCCGCGGATGTACACGGATAAATAAAGAAGAACTTGCTAAAGATTTCTATCCGATTATTACCGTGTCTCTCAACGGACCAAAAATAATCTCTTTATGGCTAAACATCATTCTGAACGTTTTGTAACACTTGTTGACGATTCCAAAACCCGCATTGAAGAAATTTCTCCCGATGAAGTACGGCGCAAGCTGGAAGAGGACGATGATTTTGTGCTGGTGGATGTGCGGGAGCAGGATGAATGGGAAGATGCCCATATCAGTAGAGCAAAATATCTTGGAAAAGGCGTGATTGAACGTGACGTTGAAGAGCAATATCCTGATGTTGAAGAGGAAATTGTTCTTTACTGCGGCGGCGGTTACCGCTCGGCCCTGGCAGCCGATAACCTGCAGAAGATGGGTTACCGAAACGTAAAATCAATGAAAGGCGGTTTTCGCTCTTGGTCCGAAGCTGGTTATCCCATCGAGAAATAGGTTTATATTTGTATCCCGGGTTGCCAACCCGGGGTACGGGGATCAGGTTTCTGATCCTCGGCTTCTTTCAGCCATTCTTTTCTGCGGTGTCTTAAATCATTAACTACATTTGCCGCAGTGACCCTGCCAACCGGAACGTTACAAAATACTCCCTTCCCTTAGGTTGCCAGTGTGGCAGTTATCGTTTGTAGTAGCTCATCATTACTCCCGTTGATGGTTATAACCGAATTGTGTTTCGATTGATTGTAACAAACAATTCGAAGTTCCGATAAATCTTAATTTCACAAATGTAAATATTTTTATGCACATCAAAAAAATGGACTATATGTTCCTACATATCAATAACCTAATCTTATTTCATATACTCCCGGGTTGGGCAACCCGGGATACAAGCGGAATCATACTATGCCGCTGGTATAACTATCCTGTGCCGGATTTACCGAACCGCATCAGCCAGCAACTCGGCCGGATGCAGAGCAATGCGATTCGTCCCATCCTTAATTTGGTGCCGACATGAGAATCCGGGAGCACATATGAGTGCATCTTCCGGAAGTTTTTCGAGAGCGGGAAAGAGCGTAAGGTCTCCAATTTTCATCGATACATCGTAATGATCGGCTTCATAGCCGAAACTGCCTGCCATACCGCAACAGCCGATGTTCAACAGTTGTGGATTGTAACCTGCCAGTTTGAGCGCCCTGACTATAAACTGGTCTTCCGAAAGAGCCTCTGCGTGACAATGGTTATGGATAAATACCTTTCCCCTTTCCTTTTCAGTAGAAAGATCAGGATCCTGATCCGTAAACAATTTTACGGCATATTCTTCAAGTGTAAAAGTTTGCTCGGATACCGCTTGGGCGTCTCCGAGCTGTTCATTGCTGCACAAGTCACGGTATTCATCACGAAGCGTCAGGATTTCGCTGGGTTCCAGTCCGATAATCGGGATCTCCTGATTCGCATACCCGGCAAGAACCGGCAGCCGCTTTGAGATGATTTCCTTGACTTCGACAAGCATTCCCTTGGATAGCTGTGGACGCCCGAGTTCATGGAAACCGGGTACGATTACCCTGCATCCGTTTGCCTCCAGAAATCGTACAGCCGCCTTCCCGATCTGCGGATCATGAAAATTGGTAAACAGATCGATGAACAAAACCACCCTTCGTCCGACGGCTGGACTTGCCGTCCGACGAATTTCCCCGGCACTATTTCTATTATTTACTTCATCTTGAGCACCGGCAGCTGTCGGGAGAGATGCATTGCTACGTTTCTTAAACCATTCCATAAACGTCTCCCGGGCAAAAGCGGGAAGTTCGCGTCTCCGGTCGATATTAAAAAACTGATACAACAGTTCTTTAACTGCCGGCTGGTGGAGTATCCAGTTCGAAAGACGCGGCGCTGTTGCAGCTAGCGGATAAAATTTTGCAGCCCCGGCAAAAAAGCGATCGCCGTAGGATATACCGTGATTATCATTCCATCCCTGCATGAATTCCGCTTTCATGCGGGCCATATCCA
>CAZPWQ010000003.1:63753-71737 GCA_964590495.1 uncultured Balneolaceae bacterium | reverse complement strand
CCGTGATTATCATTCCATCCCTGCATGAATTCCGCTTTCATGCGGGCCATATCCACATTTGCCGGACATTCGCTCTTGCAGGCTTTACAGCTCAGGCAGAGATCAAGGGCATCTCGCAATTCTTCCGATTTAAAGGCGTCTTTTTGTCGCCCTGAAAACAGCTGGCGGAATAGGTTGGCCCTTCCACGCGTGGAATCCTTTTCTTCTTTTGTAGCCATATAGGAGGGACACATTGTGCCGCCGCTCTCGGCAAGTTTGCGGCAGACACCGGCTCCGTTGCACAGCTCAACGGCGTCGGCAAAGCTTTTTTCCTTCCGCCAGTTAAAATGGGTGTCGACCTGCGGAGGACGATACCGGGGGGAGTAACGCAGATCCTGCTCCATGGGCTCCGGGTCCACAATTTTACCGGGATTAAAAATATTGTCAGGATCCCAGATCTGTTTTACCCGTTTCAGCAGGTTCATCATTTCAGGGCCAAGTACCTGTTCAATAAACGGGGCCCGCGCCCTTCCGTCACCGTGTTCGCCGGATAGTGATCCCCGGTATTTGCGAACAAGCGAAGCGATATCGCCGGCCATCGCTTTCATCTTTTCGATTTCTCCCTCCTTCTTTAGGTTTATTACCGGGCGAAGATGCAGTTCACCGACGGAGGCGTGTGCATAAAACACGCAGTTGGTATGGTAGCGGTCCAGAATTTCCTGGAACTCATCAATATATTCGGGCAGGTCATGTACACGTACGGCGGTATCTTCGCAGAAGGTTGGCGTTCGCCCTTCCGATCCGAGTCCCATCAGCAGTCCGAGGCCCGCTTTGCGCAGCTCCCAGACCCGTCCGATCTTATTGTTATCTGTAATAACAGGGACCGAGCTGCTGAGTTGCAGGCGTTTCAGCTTGCGGGCCAGCCGCCGGGCTTTTTGTTCCAGTATTTGCGGGTCGTTACCCTCAAACTGTATAATCAGGATAGAATGAGGTTCGCCGTCAAGAAAGAACCGGTTTCTGCGCTGTTCAATATTATCCTTGGTAGCATCCAGAATAATATGATCGACCAGTTCGGCAGCAGCAGGATTCATTTCTACGGCTACTACTGTCGCTTCCAGAGCTTTGCGGATGGACGTGAAGTGGGGAACCAAAACCACTTTTTCGTGATCGACGGGATCCAGATTTACTTTTGCCGAAGCGGTCATTGCCAGCGTACCTTCACTCCCGCAAAGCAGTTCCGCCATATTGAAGGGGCGCCCATTCTCATTAAAGGGCTGCATGCTGCAAAGTTTGTCCAGGGCATAGCCGGTGTTGCGGCGTATAATTTCGGGGTGAGGGTAATTTTCCAGTATTTGCTCCCGGTGCTCGCGGACAAGGGAAACGATCTCACGATATATATGTCCCTCAAAAGTGTCGAGTTCCAGCTTTCGATCAAGTTCGGTGTTGGTGAGCGGGTGAAACAGGGCCCGGGACCCGTCGTTGAGTACGGCTTCTATTTCAAGGATATGTTCCCGCGTGGTCTTATGTTTAATGGAGAACGAGCCGCAGGAATTGTTGCCGATCATTCCCCCCAGCATGCAGCGATTATTAGTGGCCGTGTCTGGTCCAAAAAGCAGGTCGTATTTGGCTGCTTCCCTGATTAACGAATCGCGAATCACCCCTGGCTGCACGTGCGCCGACCGGGCTTCGGGATCAATATTGATGATACGGTCCATATAGCGGCCCGTATCCATAATAACACCGTCGCCAGTAGTCTGTCCGGCAAGACTGGTACCCGCCCCCCGGGCAGTAACGCTGGTTTTGTTTTCGCGTGCCCATTGAACAATTTCCTGGATGTCAGACAATGTTTTCGGAAAACTAACCGCCTTCGGCACTTCTTCATAGCTTGAGGCGTCGGTGGCATAAAGACGGCGTGTTTGTTCATCCATTAAAAGAAAAGGAGCGGTTATAGCCATTGGCAGATCTGTAGGTTTGAGATGTTATTCAACTTAACCTAATAAATTACCCGCAATCGGGAAATAGAAAAGGAGGTTAAAGATCGAATGCGGACCGTGCCCGTTTCACAATTTCATCTCCAATAGCCAGGCCCGCAGTGGCGGCCGGGCTTGGTGCATTCAGCACATGAATTTCATTTTCTGTCGTCTCAAAATAAAAGTCGTCGAGAATTTCGCCATTCGGCTGCAGGGCCATGGCGCGAACACCCGACGGCGACGAACTTAAATGTTCTGTCCGGATAGAGGGTATCAGCTTATTCAGATTTTTGACAAATGCCTTTTTTGAAAAGGAACGATAATATTCATCCAGCCCCATTCGCCAGTGTTCTTTGGCTAGTTTCCAGAAACCGGAAAAACGAAGGGTTTCAATTGTTTCTTCCAGATCAAAAGAGTATTTGTTATATCCTTCCCGCTTGAAAGCAAAAACGGCATTGGGGCCACATTCTATTGCACCGGTTACCATTCTTGTAAAATGAACTCCAAGAAACGGAAATTCCGGATTGGGTATCGGATAAATCAATCCTTTTACAAAATGACGGACTTCCGGCTTCAGTTCGTAATATTCACCCCTGAACGGCACGATTTGAACGGGAGTGTTAATTCCGGCCATTTCAGCTACCCTGTCGCTGTAAAGTCCTGCACAGTTTACCAGAAAGCGTGTTTTAAAACTGTCTTTTTGGGTTTTGACCAGTAACGTATCACTGTTTCTGCTGATCTTTCGGACTTCCTGTCCGCAGCTTACGGAATTCTTTCTTTTCTCAATAAGTGTTTTCAACCTTTTGCTCATGCCCGTAAAATCAACGATACCCGAGCAGGGAACATGAATAGCTTGTTGGCCGTTGGCATAGGGTTCAATTTCACGAAGATCATGTTCGTCAATTTTTTTAATGCCTTCTATCTCATTAATCTTGCCGGTTTCAAAAATCTTATTTAGACGGGGAAATTCCTCTTCATCGGTAGCTACAATTACTTTGCCGCATATCTCATAGGCAACATTATGTTCATCACAAAAATCCACAAGCTGATGTCTTCCCTCAATGCAGTTTTTTGCACGATAACTGTTCGGCTGGTAGTAAATGCCGGAGTGAATGACTCCCGAATTGTTGCCGGTCTGATGTGCTGCAACACGATCTTCCTTTTCAAGAACAAGGATACTGGCGTCAGGAAATTCCAATGATAACTTATAGGCTGTGGATAAACCCACTATACCCGCCCCGATAATGGTAAAATCGTATATCATAAAAACTATTAGTGATATTTATTGTTCAAACGCAGCTAGCCTGTATTTCTCACCAAGAAATTTGGATGAGTGCAAGGCGAAGGACAAATAGTGCAGTGAAACGTACCGAGGTACGTTGAGCGAACCATTTGGTCTTCAACGCAGCACACGGACAAATTTCGCAGCGTTTGACAGACTGCAATTTAAAATTATGCTCTAAAACTATGCAACAATTGGGACACAGGTAATTAGCATTTCTATAGTTTTTTGTGAGAAATGCAGGCTAAATATACTAAAATGAATAAAGTTAAAATAAAAAAGGCCGGGGTTTGCGCCCCGGCCCGGAGAATATTAAAAATTGGAATTTATATATTTTCATTTTCGGGTATAGGGAATGAGGTCCACACATCATCTCCTTCACGATCTAATGGAAGTTCATCGAGCCGGTCGTATCGGCGCATATCAATCCATCGGTGGCCTTCAAAGAATAATTCATATCGGCGCTGATTAAGCATTTCATCTATAACTTCGTCTTGTTCTCCAAGTATACCACGACTGAAATCAGAAAGTCCTGCAGCATTTCGGATAACATTGATATCATCCTCGGCGTCATCGAGATCGCCGGCGTCGTTACGTTGTGCAAGAGCCTCAGCCCTGATCAACAACAGTTCGGCATTACGAATTATCGGCATTGGACTTGTCTGGTTTTGATAGACGAACAGCCCGTAATCACTGCTGAGTCCGTCGAGAGAGGCTGTTTCTTCGCGAAGCTGAACTTTTTGATCGATACGTTCGTCACCATCTTCAGCATCTTCAACCCATGAGTTATGAGCCACCCAGCTGTCACCCGAACCGGCTTGTGGATCTGCAAATACCGGATTCAGGATATCATTGGTTGATGTAGAGAACACATGATATGCCCCAAGTTCCAGATCCGCATTTTCGTCGATAAACGATTCCGGAAGATAAGTTGTAAGCACGGCATCCCAATCGGGTTGTGGACTGTATACTTCAGTACGCGCCCGAAGAGCACGGTTGAATTCCCGGAAGGTTTCAGGTGTGTTAAAATTGCTGAATCCACTCGATAAGCTAAACGGAAAAGACGATCCGGCATTATCAAGGTCAGTTGCGGCTTCATCAAGTAATGAACTGATAAGCTGATATGATTCAGCCTGGCTGAGAAGGTTACCCGTGCTGGATATGTCTTCCGTAACTTGTTCGCGTATACCATTTTCATGGGTCAACGTGAGCGCCATCAAATATTGATAGGCCTTCATTGTTTTTGAAAAACCGAGTACACCATTCAGCTCCTCGTCGTTGAAGATACCATTATCGTTTAGGGTGCTTGCCGCCTGAATAGTGATATTAGCATTACGGATTACGGTGTAAAAGGAAGCCCATGGCCGGGTGGTATAAAACGATCCGGCATCAAGCTGTGAGTTACCCTTTCCCAGTAAATCACCGGTATTGCGCGGTTCGGCAGAAAGGAACCGATACATTTCCCTGCCGATCATTCCCACATTTATATGATAAATGCGGAGCTCTGTTCGCAGACCGGATTCGGTTCCGGTAACGAGGGTGCTGATATCCGATCTTGTGGGGTTATTGACTATTTTTTCCAGTTCCGAATTATTGGGATCTGCTCGATCTTCGATATCGAAGATGTCACACCCGGTGGCCACAAGAATGATTGTACTTAGCAGTACAATTCTGACAAAAGACAAATGATTTAATAATTTCATAATAATTACCTCGCTGAATTAAAAGTCTAACTTGAAATGGAAATAGAATTGTTTGGAGGATGGGAAGGGTGCTACTTCAATTCCCTGAGCAATGGGCTGGTTACCAAAGTTGGATGCCTCAGGATCGTAGCTGCGATAGGGTGATAGGGTAAACAGGTTGGTAGCCGAAGCACCAAACTGAATACCTCTTATACCACTGCTGATATTTGAGGTTACAGAGAGTGGTATAGTATAATATAGACCTATCTCACGCATGCGCAGGTAGGATGCATCCTGGATGAATTGATCAGTACTTATTCCAAGCAAGTTGAGACGCTTTATTCCATTTGGAGTATCATCAGTAATTCCGGCCGCTTCATTTTGATAGGCGGCAAATGTTAGGTCGGTATCATCATAATCGGGTGTTGTTCCATTAAGATCGAACAGAAGTTCTGTTAGATTGACCATATCCCCGCCCTGTTTCCAGTGAAGCAGGAAGGAAAGGTCAACATTCTTAAAAATGCGGAATTCGTTGCCAAACGACATTTGAAAATCAGGTTCTCCGTCGCCGAGTTTTTTGGTGACAATAACAGGATTACCCTCATCATCTAATACCAGGTTTCCTGAGTCATCCACCTGGGGATCGAGCCCGACTATCTGGGTGGCAGATTCTCCTTCTTCAATACGATAAACACCCAATGAAGTACCAAATCCACCAACATCAAATGCCGGTACGGGGAGATCGGTGACCTCCGATACATTTTTCCAGAAGTTAATGTTGGAGCTCCAACTCAGGTTGTCTGTATTAACAGGAAGCAGGTTAAGACTCACCTCAACACCGCGATTTCTCATCTCACCTGAATTGAAGCTTTCGAAGCTGAATCCTGTAGATGGCTCCAGTTCCCGCTGAAGAAGCATATCTTCTATTTCTTTTTGATATACTGTAAATTCCAGCGAAGCCAGTCCTTCGCCAAGAGTGAGATCAAAACCTGCCTCCAGCTCTTTCTGCCGTTCAGGTTTAATATCATCCACACCCCGGGTATTCGTTAATAACGTACCTCCGATACCACCCAGGTTTGACGGAGCCAGCGATGTAAATTTCGCTCCAAAAGTTGAAAGGTTGCCTGTCTGACCATATGCTACCCGGAACTTAAGGTTATCAATGGCATCCCCGGACCAGAAGCTTTCATTAGTTACATTCCATGCCAGTGAGGCTTTTGGATAAAGAAAGAGCTTGTTTACATCGCCATTTCGGTCCGATTTATCACCTCTTAAACCTATGGTAGCTATATAAGTATCATCAAAATTAAGCTCTTCCTGAACAAAAAATCCACGGTCGCGCTGGAAGATCCTTGTTTGATTAACGCGAACTGAGACGGCCTGATCCACATTGGTTTGAGAACCCAAAACACCATCCGATACATTCAGGACTCGATTTTGATCATTATTAAATGAAGTATAACCGGCCTGGGATACCAGAGTCAGATTCTCACCGGGGGTAAATGTATGTACCAGCAGGGCGGAGACATTGGTATTCAGGTTATCTGTATTGGTTTCTATCAATGTGCCGGGTGAACCACTTGCCTGTTCGAACTGCAGTTCGCTTGGAAATATGAGTTTATTATTTTGACTGAAAAAATCCACTCCGCCGGAAAACTTGAAATCCAGCAAATTTCCTGGATTTTCAAGGAGATTGTAATCCACCTGAACCGAGGTTAAGGCTCTGTTTACAAATTCTCCGTTGGAAAACAGGTCCCGCGTTTGAAGCTGGTTTGCTGAATTGAATGGATGATCAGGATAATTGCCGTTTTCATCGGGTCGCAGATCAATAAAGTTCGGAGTGGCGACCATGGATACACCGAACGTGGTGCCGGTATTATCATTATTTGTTAAGCCTCTGTTTGTTTCGGAGTGGATATAGTTTGATGATACGGCAATTGAGAGATCTTCGGTAAATCTGTGATCCACATTTGCGCGTATGGATTGTTTCTGATACCCTGTAGTTTTGATAATACCCTCATCGTCCTGAAGTGATCCGCTTACATAAAAACTTGTACTTTCATTGCCGAAACTGCTGCTTATCTGTGTTTTTGAGAGTGTTCCTTCGCGCCCATACAATAACTCTTCATAATCCAGGAATCCCCGACCTGAGCTTTGGGCCTCGTTGAACAAAGCCAAACCGGTGGATCCGAAGGATGCTTCTGCTGTTTCCTCCGTAAAGGTACGCGACCCCAGCTTCTTAATAATGGTGTTGAAACCAACTGATTGGGAAACACTGAATTGTGGTTCTCCTGTGCTGCCCCGTTTTGTTCGGATAATAACCACACCACCAGAAGCCCGCTGCCCATAAATTGCAGCAGCCGATGCACCTTTTAGAACTTCAATGCTTTCGATTTCATCGGCATTTAAATCAGCAATTCGATTTACAGGATTATCTTGATTGGATGCACTGCCACCGGCCGCCGCAGCTGTAACGGCATTCGAACCGTTGGGAATGGCATCATTGTTCATATAAATACCATCAACAATATAGAGTGGTTCAGAGGAACCGTTTATTGTTGTAACACCCCGCAATTTCATTGAAATACCTCCACCGGGTGCACCGGAATTGGCACTTATATTGGCGCCTGTAATCTTACCATATAAGTCGGAGCTCAGAGATTGTGCCGGTGAAATACCTCTGAGTTCATCGGCAGAGACAGATGACACGGCATTAGCCAGATTTTCACGTTTAATTGAACTGGCCAATCCTGTAACAACCACCTCTTCCAGATTGGCAACATCCTGTTCAAGTGTGATATTAATATCGGTATCATCAGCAGTAACTGTAATCTCTCTGGATGCATAACCGATAAATGAAATTCTAAGAAGAGCTTCCTGTCCGGGCAATTCTATTGAAAATTCACCATCTACATCGGTTGACGTCCCACGGCCTGAGGCCTGGTGGAAGATGTTCACACCGACGAGAACGTCGCCCGTTCTCTGGTCGGTTACTGTTCCTGAAACTGTAAATTGTGCAGTTGCCGTTTCTGTCATTCCGTTAAGTAAGAAAAACGAAATTACCAGGAGCA
>CAZPWQ010000003.1:0-63653 GCA_964590495.1 uncultured Balneolaceae bacterium | reverse complement strand
TAAAAATACTGTACTGATGACATTTATTCTTTAATTTTAGTTCCACGTTTAAGCAGTTGTTGTTTCTGATATTCAAACGAACAAACCTGTGACTCACAGAAAAAAATCATCAGTTTTTAGTACTACAGTTATCGTCATATTTTTTTATTTTGTGCTGTACATTACACAGGCTAAATACAATTATACCACAAAATATAGAGATTATTATAGGCTGCCGGGGAAATAACCGGCGGTTAATTCTGTTATTAATTATGTCTTTCTTAAACAAAAATGATGATTCTTATGAAAAAAATGATCCAACATTCCCTTCTGTTGCTGTTGCTGTTCGCATTTATGACAGCCTGTGGAAATGAAGGCGATGAAATTAGTGAAGAAAATAGCGAACCACAGGAAGAAGAAGTACAGTCAGAGCCGGCAGCGCATGCTGATTTTGTAGAACAGGCTGTTTTCACGAATTTGGACGGAGAAGAAGTATCAATGTCAGAATTCAAAGGCAAGGTGGTTATGATCGACTTTTGGGAGACGTGGTGTAAACCCTGCCTTGCCAGCTTTCCTACTTTGCAGGAACTCCAGGAGGAATATCCGGAAAGTTTTGTTGTTCTTGCTGTTACACCAGGTTTTACGGATTCCAGAGAGGATGCCCGGAAGTTTGCCGATAATCACGATTATGAATTTACCTATTTAATGGATTCTAATGGGCTGCATCAGGATTTGGAGGTTCAGGGAATTCCTTTTAAAGTGTTTGTGGATGCCAACGGAGAATTTATCAGAAAGGAAATGGGCAGTTTCGGACCCGATGAAGATTATAAAAAGGTAAAAGAAATAATTGAGAAGCATAAAGGTTCGTGATACTGGATGCCAGATGCCAGATACTGGATATCCGGCGTCCAGTATCCGGTATCCAGTATGTTTTGAATGGCTGGTAATTATGAAGTATCTTGAAATAGAATATTTAACAACCAAAAGAAAAGTAATTTCATGTCACAGCAGGTAAAAGAAAAACTTCCGTATAAAGTAAAAGATATAGGTCTGGCAGATTTTGGCCGTAAGGAGATTAAACTGGCAGAGGCGGAAATGCCCGGACTCATGGCACTTCGCGAAGAATATGCGAATGAACAACCATTGAAGGGTGCCCGAATTGCCGGCTGTCTTCACATGACGGTTCAAACCGCTGTACTTATTCAAACGCTGGTGGAACTTGGAGCCGAAGTTCAATGGTCATCGTGCAACATTTTTTCAACGCAGGATCATGCTGCTGCGGCAATAGCGGACAGCGGAGTTCCGGTTTATGCGTGGAAAGGGGAAACCGAGGAAGAATATATCTGGTGTATTGAACAAACTCTGTTCTTTGAAGATGGTGAACCCCTGAATATGATTCTCGATGACGGCGGCGACCTGACTCAGTTGGTTCATGACGAATATCCCGAACTGCTGGAAAATATCCGTGGTATTTCCGAGGAAACAACGACAGGAGTCAATCGTCTCTACAAAATGGCAAAGGAGGGTACACTTGGTGCTCCCGCTATCAATGTGAATGATTCGGTAACGAAATCAAAATTTGATAATAAATACGGCTGCCGTGAATCGTGTGTGGATGCAATACGTCGCGCTACAGATGTGATGCTGGCCGGGAAAGTAGCGGTCGTAGCGGGATACGGTGATGTCGGAAAAGGTTCTGCGGCTTCTTTGCGTGGGGCCGGTGCACGGGTTATCGTGACGGAAATCGATCCGATTTGTGCCTTGCAGGCAGCAATGGAAGGTTATGAAGTAAAGAAAATGAATGATGCCGTTAAAGAGGCTGATATCGTCGTAACGGCAACCGGAAATAAAGATATTATCACAGCCCGACATTTCAAGATGATGAAGGATAAAACGATCGTTGGTAACATCGGCCATTTCGACAATGAAATCGATGTAGCCTGGCTGAAAGCTAATTCCACCAAAGATAATATCAAACCACAGGTCGATGTCTTTACCCTGGAAGACGGCAAGGAAATCATCCTGCTTTCCGAAGGACGGCTGATGAATCTCGGGAATGCTACGGGACATCCCTCGTTTGTTATGTCGAACAGTTTTACCAACCAGACATTGGCACAAATAGCGCTTTGGAATCGTCCGGATGATTTTGAACTGGATGTCAGCGTATTGCCTAAAGATCTGGATGAAAAGGTAGCCCGGCTGCACCTACAGAAAATTGGAGTTGAGCTGGAAGAATTGACTGACGAACAGGTTGAATATACGGAGATCCCCAAAGGAGGTCCGTATAAGCCTGAACACTATCGGTACTAACAGAACAGCAGAAATAAACAAAGTACTATAAAAAAGCCTCCATTATTGAATGGAGGCTTTTTTTGTTAAAAACTGTTTAGTCTGGTACCGGCATCATTGCCGTAATCATGCAGTTCGCTTTTATACATAAATTCATCATCGCTCGTCGTCTCGTATTTTAAGACACCGCCGGGTATGCCATCTTCATTTGTACTCCAGATATTGAGCGAAATTTCAGGGGCTACACCAAAGATTAATTTATCCGCTGTGAAGGTTCCGCTGGGAATGGTAATTTCAATATTTTCTTCACTGAGTGCACCCTGTTTCGATTCGTCGGTCAGCTGAGTTGGTTCGGTGTACCATCCCTCGGAAACTGGTTTTTCCTGGGTTTCGTTATCTCCGATCTGTTCACGATAACGGACGATAGTGGAGCGATCTTCAGAAAACAATACTTCTGCCGTATAACTGCTTGCTTCCTCATCGGCATTATCAAGAATTATTTGCCACCATTGCTGTCCGTTATCCAGTTGTTTCAGAAAACCCTTCGTCATTCTCATTGGTTCATCTTCTTCGTCAGCAGTTATGTTCCATGTAGTCCATTGCCCTTCCCGGTAGGCATCGAATTCCAAGCCATAGCCGTAGCTGCTGAATAGATAATTAAATATCAGCGGATACATATTCATCGCCCCGAAAGAAATTCCGGTAAATTCAATACTGTCAGCCAGTCGGGCTGTAAATTGTTCTCCCCTGTCGGTGGGAAGTGTTACGATAAGATTGTTCGGCATATGATTGTCGGTGTATACAGTTATAGAATAGACTCCCACAGAACCAAAACGAACATTGGCGATACCTTCACCGTCTGTGGTCGTTTTCCGTCCGTTAGAGGCTTCCACCTGCGCACCATTGACTGGTTGATCATTTTTGTCTAATACCTGTACTTCAACAGAATTAACAGGAATTTTGTTGAGTAACCGGGTTTCAGGGGTGCAACCGGTAAAAAAGAGCATTGATAAGCCAGTTAGTAAAAGTGTTGAAGCGGTAAAGAATCTGGGAGATTTCATAATACAAGGTGGTTAAATTATCTAATAAGCACTTTTATATACGAAGAAATATTATCAATGAGCTCAAAAGAAAAAAGGACTTCCAAAATTCTTTAGAAAGAAATGAGATTTAAGTTATTTTACCCTGCAATTTTAAAGCATAGATTTTTCTGATATGGGAAAGAATAAAAAAGAAATCAGTATTACCGTAGAATTGGATGAAAATGACGTGCCGGAATCAATCGACTGGAATGCAACCGACAGAGAGGGTGAAGGCATAGCCAACTGCCGGGCGATGTTGCTTTCGATGTGGGATCCTAAAAAGCAAGACACCCTTCGCCTGGACCTGTGGACTAAAGAAATGACGATAGATGAAATGAAGATTTTCTTTCACCAGACACTTATAACAATGGCCGATACGCTGCAAAGTGCAACAAATGAGGAGGGAATGGCCGAAGATATGCGGGATTTCACTTCCTATTTTGCAGAAAAAATGGAAATTATTGAATGAAAATCCGAAATCCGAATGACCAAAATCCGAAACAGTAGAGCTTGTTGAAACAAACAGCTCGAACACTTCACCTCTACTGTCATTCCGACCGAAAGTACCGATGTTTTTTTATCGGGACTGCAGTGGAGGAATCTCATCCGCTATGACATGGCTGCCATTAACATTCGTGTTTCGGATTTTAAGATCCGGGCGCTTTTTCGTATAAAATGGATCCGTAACTGACGGCACTTTCTCTTTCGGTTTCATCCCACAGATGATAGCTTAAGGTGGTCCCTTTTACTCCGGACATGCTCTGCAGAAAAGTATAGAGCGGGGGGAATCCGCAGATGCGGTAAGGATCCATATCTTTTTTCATTAGCTCCAGAAGCTTATCCTGTTGATTGTCTGCAGCATATCGCAGGAACTTCTGATCGAATTCCTTCACTTTCCCGAATATAGTTGAGGCCGGTTGTTGATCTCCGAATTTTTTGCCGATGTGGGCCAGGTCTCCACTGATTAAGAAGAAGGTTTCATCATCATTTCCAAAGTGGTTATATAACGTTTTTGAGAAAGCACTAAGCTGTTTTCCAAGATGTCCATCGGGCATATAATACAGGTCATCCAACCCTTTAACCAAGAGGGGGACAACTTTGAAATCGTGTTTCCAGAGATATCTGAGAAACAGCAAGTGCAGCTCGATACTGTGCTCCATGCGGTGGGCACGGTCATGAGTAGTAACACCGGTTTCTTCCCTATTCTCTGCAAGTTTAGCGATGGCATCTTTATCGCAGGGTACTGTACCCAACGGCAGGTTAAAATCTTTGTTCACCAGGATGAATGGTGAATTTTCATAAATATCGGGATATAAACCGGCGTGATGAGAAGTCGCCAGAATTACCACCCGTTTCGGTGTCAGATTCCTGACTGGTGCAAAAGCCTGTACATAATTTCTCATAGCAACGCGGGGATCGATATGGGGTGCATAAAGTGCTTTCGCGGTAAGGGGGTTGGCTTCTATATTATCAGCATAATTACCGAAAGCTTCATCCAAATTGCTTTTTAACATATCAGGTTCTTTCGGATACGAGGAGCCGGCGGTTACAGATTCGTGAATCGTTGATTTTTCATAAATCATTTCAGTTTCTTCAGCAACTTTGCGGAGACGCTGTGAGTTAAGTAAACCATTTTTATCCAGAAACCTGATAAATTTTAACAAATGGTCATCAGTAACATCTTGTCCCAAGTATGGTTTTAGATCATTAACGCTTTTTTTTCCGTCAATCAGTGAAAGCAGGCTGGCAGCCTGTCGGTGTAATGCAAGATTTGAAGTGGCATAGCCACGTGCATCATGAAAATATAGATAGGAATCCCCGTTTTCCTTGACAGGTATAATTTCCAGGTCGCGCCGGATTTCGGGAATGGGTTTGTTTATGGAATTGAAGAATTGATTCTGGCTCATCCTATTCGGCAGCTTCTCTCATTGTTTGACATTCGCATTTTATGCCGTACTCCTTGCAAACCGGATGATCCGGCGGAGTTGAAATACGTGCTTTACAAGCATTTCTTCCGTGATGTATTATCAGGTGTGAAAGATCCGTCCAATGTTCACGTGGAAATAACGCCATCAGGTCTTTTTCTATTTTGTCGGTATTTTTTTCTTCTTCGGTAAGTCCGTACCTGTTGGCGAAACGGCGTACGTGGGTATCAACTACCACACCGACATTGGTATTGTATGCATTACCCAGTACAACATTGGCGGTTTTACGGGCAACACCAAATAGCTCAAGCAGATCATCCATTTTTTTCGGTACTGTTCCGTTATGTTTTTCAACAATAATCCGGGAGGATTGTTTCAGTGCTTTTGCCTTATTGCGATAAAATCCGGTAGAACGAACCAGTTCTTCCAGCTCTTGGATGGGTGCTTCAGCCATGGCTTCGGTAGTGGGATATTCTTTGAATAACTGTGGTGTTACTTTATTAACCCGTACATCCGTGCATTGGGCACTTAAAATGGTGGCACACAGCAGTTCAAATGGATTACGATGATCCAAAGCACAATATGGGTTTGGATAGTGTTCGAAAAGAGCATCAAGAATTTCTTTTGCATGCTCCTTTTCCTGTTCGGTTTTTTCCGGAAGTTTGGGGAGATCCTCGTATTGCCTGGTTTTTGCCATAAATGCTGATTGCTGGTTTTTAACTTCAACTGAAGATTATAAAGACTCGGCACTTTTACAATGGAATATGTAGTTTAAATTATAATGCATCATCCCAGTTTAAATAATTTAATTTTTTTCAGTCAAGTAATGAGAAAAAAGTACATCTTTATTCTGCTTCCGGTAATTGCAGCTGCTGTTTTTAGCTGTGATACTGATACTTCAGGCACAGATAAAATTCTGGATCAGCTTAACCTTCCTGATGGGTTTTCGGTCGAGGTTTTTGCAGATGATGTTCCCGATGCCCGGCAGATGGCTCTTAGTTCTGATGGTATAGTCTATGTCGGAAGCCGTTCCGCCGGATCGGTTTATGCCCTGGTCGATGAAAACGGCGATTATAAAGCAGATCAAACCTACACTATTGCCCGTGACCTTCGTCAGCCGAGTGGTGTGGCATTCCGCGATGGGGCACTTTTTGTAGCTGCAATTAATAAAATCTTTCGTTTCGATAATATTGATGATAACCTGGGTAATCCCCCTGATCCGGTTACAATCACCGATAACTATCCCGACGACGGACATCATGGCTGGAAATATATTGGTTTTGGTCCGGATGGAAGGCTTTATGTACCGGTTGGTGCCCCCTGCAACATTTGCAATTCTGAAGAAGAAATTTATGCTACCATAACCAGTATAAAGCCGGATGGTACTGATCGGAAAATTATTGCACACGGGGTGCGAAATTCGGTTGGTTTCGATTGGCATCCCGAAACAGATGAGTTATGGTTTACCGATAACGGACGTGACTGGCTCGGCGACGACCGGCCGCCCGATGAGCTTAATCACCTGACAGAAGCAGGACAGCATTTCGGATATCCCTACAAACACGGTGGTAATATCTGGGATCCCGAGTTCGGTGAAAAAAGAAAATATATAGACATGCAGTTACGCGATCCGGCGCGTGAACTGGGTCCCCATGTTGCAGCACTGGGGATGATTTTTTATACCGGTTCGATGTTTCCGGAGGTTTACCGGGGTAATATTTTAATAGCTGAGCACGGCAGTTGGAACAGAAGTGAAAAAATCGGGTATCGTATAACAATGGTATCATTAAAAAAGAATGATGCTGGTTCTTATGAATCCTTCATAAAAGGTTGGTTACAGCAGGATAATGCGGCAGTATGGGGACGTCCGGTTGACCTTCTGGAGCTGCCGGACGGATCAGTTCTGATTTCTGATGATCATCGCGGCATCATTTACCGCGTCACTTTTAACAACTAAGAAAAGTCATATGATTCGAAGCAAAAAAAAGGCCCAGCTGCGTGAGATAGGATTACTGATTCTGCGTATCGGGCTTGGCCTGTTGTTAATCCTGCGGGGCTACCCGAAAGTGTTTGGCGGCCCCGAACAGTGGATTGAAGTGGGTTTGTCTTTACAGTATATCAATACCGAATTTGCTCCTATGTTTTTTGGTTTTATTATTGGAATTGCCGAGCTTTTCGGAGGACTCTTTATGCTATCAGGTTTGTTTTTTATTCCTACGCTTATTGTCTTATTGATGTTTATGATTTTCACGATAGTTGAACATAGTGGCGCCGGTCAGGATTTCTTGACTATTTCACATAGTATAGAGTTGGGAATCGTTTTTCTGAGCATGTTGTTTATTGGTCCCGGCAAATACAGCCTTGATGAGAAAATAAATAGAAGAAGACGCCGCAGATATTAACGGGATATTAACCACGGTCATATGAAATATTTTCTAAGCTTACTTACAACTATATTTATTTTAGCCGCTCCGGCACAACTGGCGGCTCAGAGCATATTGGTATTGAATAAATTCGCCGACAGTGCCTGGCAGCTGAATGCCGAAACTGGCGAAAAAATTGCAGAATATAAGACGGGTGAAGGGCCACATGAGGTGGCGGTTTCACCGGATCAAACCAGAGCTGTAATAACAAATTATGGTGCTGATACCGCAGGTAATTCCTTAACGATCATCGATCTCAATATGCAGGAAGTCGATCAAACGATTTCGCTGAAAGATTATCAACGGCCTCATGGTGTCGCCTGGTTTTCCGACGGAAAACGAGTTATTGTTACGGCAGAAGCACAGCAGGCAGTTGTAATTGTTGATATTGAATCAGGAGAAATTGTTTCTTCCATAAAAACCGGTCAGCAGGTATCACATATGGTTGAACTGGCTCCACATGGGGAAACTGCCTATGTTACCAATATGGGATCAGGATCTGTGACTATACTTGAGTTATCTTCTGAAATCGTTAAAAAAACAGTGAAAACCGGTAAAGAGGCAGAAGGAATAACTGTGATACCGACCAAAGAAGAAATTTGGGTCACCAACCGCGGTGATAACAGTATTACCGTTTTAAAATCATATGATTATGAAGTTGATGATACGCTGGAAAGTTCATCATTTCCTATACGTGCCGAAACTTCACCTGATGGAAAACTGATAGCTGTATCAAATGCCAGATCAAGCGAGATAGCGATATTTGATACTGAAACTCATGAGTTGCTTCAAAAAGTTTCAACCGTTAAAAAAGGTAGTGACGGAATGCCAATCGGTCTTACCTTTTCAGATGACGGAAGTCGCCTGTATGTTGCCAACAGCAACAGGGATGAGGTTGTGGTGATAAATACCGATTCCTGGAAGTTGGAAACAAGCTTTAAAACCGGAGCTACACCCGACGGCATTGCATTTATAGGTAGTGATTAATTACAAATAATTTATTTGAAAGGCTATGAAGGCAATGGTAATGCATGCGGCCGGTGAAGAGTTGGTGTTGGCCCCTGAAATTCCTGTACGTACCCGTATCACTACATATGCATTGGAAGAGGTTAATACGGCGCTCGATGATTAGCGTGAAGGAAATTTTGATGGTTCTGCTGTTATCAAAATCAGTCCCAACTGAATTATAACATCAAATTATTTGTGATAAGAACAGCAGGATTTTTTCAAGGCTTCTCAGTCCAGCCGAAACTTTTTAATTTAAGAGCAACTAAAATTATTCATGCAAGATATTGTTCTAATTCCCGGAGACGGTATCGGGCCCGAAATTACGGAGTCAGTCACGACTATTCTTAAAGAAGCAGGCGCTGAAATTAACTGGATCAGATGCAGTGCCGGATTGACTGCAGAAGAGGAGCTCGGTACTCCGATACCCGATGAAACAATTGATGTTATAAGCAAGTACCGGCTGGCGCTTAAAGGACCTTTGACAACTCCGGTGGGATCAGGCTTTCGGTCTGTTAATGTAGCGCTTCGCAAAGAATTTGATCTGTACAGCAACATTCGTCCAGCCCGTTCTCTTCCCAATATCCGGAGTGCATATGAGGATGTGGATCTCGTTCTTTTTCGTGAAAATACACAGGGATTGTATATCGGGCAGGAACGATGGGTGGATGATGAGCATGCCCACGCTGAAAGTATTGCTGTTGTAACCCGGAGTGCCAGTGAAAAAGTTATACGTGCAGCATTCGAATACGGCAGACGATGCAATAGAAATAAGGTTACATTGGTCCACAAAGCTAATATCCTGAAGTATACTACTGGACTTTTCCTGGAGGTCGGCCGCGAAGTGGCAAAAGATTATCCTGATATTGAATTTGAGGATCTGATCGTGGACAACATGGCTATGCAGATGGTTATGCGGCCACAGCGATTTGATATGATTGTTACCACCAATCTTTTCGGAGATATTCTGTCTGATCTGGCTGCCGGACTCATAGGAGGCCTCGGCGTAACGGGTGCGGCGAATGTAGGTGATGATGCCGCGATGTTTGAAGCTGTACATGGCTCAGCCCCCGACATTGCGGGACAGAACAAAGCTAACCCCATAGGGCTATTGTTTTCATCTTTAATGATGCTTGAATACCTGGATCAAAATGAAATATCAAATAATATCCGGGACGCGATTTACACTACCTTGCGTGATAATAAAGACGCTTGTACACCGGATATCGGCGGAGAGGGCGGCACCGGCTCTTTTACGGAAGCAGTTTGCAAGAATCTGGGATAAGATTTCAGTAGGCAGTAGGCAGTTGCAGGAGGCGGTTGGCGGTGTAAGTGATAAAGTTATCTGAGTTAATTGGCTTTATAGTTGATTAATTTCTAATATGCATGAAATATAATGTGAATAACCGGAGTGCACTATGACTGTACAAAAATTTATACAAAATGTTCTATTTATCTGTTTTTCTTTTTTCTTCTTTATACAGGGGGATGCTCTTGCACAGGATTTCGAAGGAACAATCTTTTACGAGGTTGCTGAATTAAAAAAGGAAGGAATGGGTGAAATGCCTTATATGATCAAGGGCTCAAAGGTTCGCATGGAGTTTGGTGAGGATGATCAAAAAGGAGCTATGCTTTTTCTCCCAGGGGAATCTCGTATGGTGATCATAATCGATGCGATGAAAGGATTTATGTCGATGGACCTTGAGGATTCCGATATGAATAATCAGTCTGATGAGGAGATACCGGATATGACAAAAACGGGAGAAACCAAAACTATCGCCGGAAAGAGTTGTGAAGTTTGGGAGACAACTTCAGAAGGAGAGACATACGAAGTGTGCATAGCACGGGGGCTGGGTACTTTTATGATGCCTGAAAACCCGATGGGTAACAGTAATACCCCTGCATGGGCCGAAGAACTGAAGAATGGGGGTTTTATGCCGCTTGAGGTGGTTGAAGTGAAGGGAGGTCAAAAAATAACCCGGATGAAGGCAACAAAGATTGAGGAAGGATCATTGAATGACTCCTTGTTTGAAATCCCACAGGGATATAACGATATGAGCAGCATGATGCAACAGATGAAAAACCGTAATTAAACTTCCTCATCGGGCGGGTATAATGAGATAAACGGTATTTTTTTGAAAGCTGCTGGTAGCTGCTAACAGCTTATATGAATTATAAATTGTCATTTAGTCTAACATCTGTCAACACAATCGGAGAAATGATTAAGACTACCCTGCACTCTAGACGAAAATATCTATTGCTCTTATTACTGGGATTCTTCTCAATTTCCTGTAGTACCGGACCCGATGATCAGGACACACCGGATCAAATTCTGTTTACCATAGAATTATCAAACATTAATGATCAGATAAAAATCGGGGAGGACTCGTTACAAATACTGACCCTGGATTTTTTAATAGGTGAAACATCCCTGCAGGACAACCAGAATGACACTCTCCTATTGAATGATCTTACAACTCAAATTTCACATATCTCATCAGATGATGAAGTGAAGGGACTTATTAACGGTTCATTTAATTCGGATGTGGTATTTGATGATTTCAGTTTTGAGTTGGTGCAGGCTAAATCAAGTGATCAAAATATTGATTCTGAATTTGTAGAAGGGGAGTCTGATTCGCGCAGATATTCTATGATTATCAGGGGATCTTACAATAACAGTACATTTACTTTTAAATCGGCAAGATCCTTCAGTTTCAGCTTTGCCGTACCCAATGAGTCTGCAAATACAGGAGGCGGCCCTTTGTTTTATAACCTGCCGGTTATAACAAATGTAGAGAATTGGTTTTTAAATGACGACGGCACCAGGCTTCTTAATCCGGAGAACTCGTCTAATTCCTCAACGATAAATAATAACATCAGTAATTCATTTAAGTTAAATGATTAGAAGTCGTATAAAAAAAGGGGCGCAAAATTATTTGTGCCCCTTTGGTTAATTAAGCGGTGAGTTCCGTTAATTTCCTGTATAACCTGCATTCTGTGTGAGGTTGGAATTTGCATCCATTTCGCGTTGCGGTACAGGGTAAACAAGTTCATTTGCATCCCAATCAAGTCCGGCGCCCGTTAAAGAACCTTCTCTTCTCTTTATGTCGTGGAGGAAATGCCCTTCAAATGCCAACTCAAGGAACCGTTCATCGCGTACATCCTCAACAGTGGGGGCGGGATTAACGATTAATCCAACGCGGTTTCTTACCTCGTTGAGGTCATTTGCCGGTGTATCGCCTACACTTTCACCAAGAATGAGATTGGCTTCAGCTCTGGTTAAATACATTTCGGCCAGTCGAACAACGCCTATGTTACCATCAACTGAATTCTGCCATTTAGCTGTGCGAACGACACCGTTGCCATCCTGGTAAAATTGGTCCAGTCGTTCGTCTCCGGTTTCATATTTATCTAAATGAACCTGTTGAATATCGACATCCCCACGACCTCCGTCAGCATCAGGAGCATAAAACAGATTCATGTCATTAGACCCATCTTGGCCCGTGACCTGTATTGCAAAGATATCTTCACTGGTATTGCTGCTGTTGGCAAACGCATCGGTATAGTTATCTAAAAGTACATAGTTTCCGGATTCTATCACCCTGCTTGCCTCATCTCTGGCACTCGTCCACTCGTCCTGCTGGCGATATACACGGGAAAGTATAGCCGAGGCAGCATAGGTATCGGCAAAAAAGCCGTTGGATGCAGGTAACAGATCTCTGGCATCCGTGAGGTCATTAATGACCTGATTATACACCTGTTGCACGGTATTTCTGGATACAAAACTCTCTTCGGTAATTGATTCGGTAGGCTCAAGCACCAGGGGTACTGCCAAATTACCAGAAGGGTCCCCGTCATTCCAGGACTTGCCAAAAACACGCGCCAGCTCAAAGTAAGTAATGCCGCGTATAAATTTGGCTTCTCCTTCAATCCTGTCACGAATGTCATCATCCGCCACGTTGATATTTGCCAGAATATTATTCACCCGGTTGATGGTTTCATAACTTTCGGTCCAAACAGCCGTGACAAAACTGTTTTCCGTTCTGAAGTTCTTTTGAAAAGCCTCCTCCGGCTGCTCAAAAGTTCCCGACCAGAATACATCCCCATCCTGTCCAAGCAAATCTGCAAGGTACAGATAAGACCCGCCATATTGGTCATCGTCAGAAAGGCCGTCGTAAGTTCCAATCAGTGCGGTTTGGATAGCTTCTGATGTTTCATAAGCTGTTGCATCAGATATTGACTGGCTCGGTTCCAGATCAAGCAGGCTGTCACAGCCTAACGCTGTCATAAATAATAGAGCTGCTAAAAATGATTGTTTGAATAATCTCATAATAAATCCTCTGTTAATTTTTTTAAAAATCTATGTTAAGACCCAAAGTGATGGTTCTGGCCTGAGGTGCAGCGTAGAAGTCTGTACCCAGCCCGATATTACCGGCCGTAAAGTCGGTATTCACTTCAGGGTCCCAACCGTCATAACCGGTGAAGGTCAACAGGTTAATTCCTGTAACATATAATCGTAACCTGTCAAGATTCAGTGTGTTCGAAAGTTCAGTTGGCAGAGTATAACCGAAGGTTACGTTTTTAAGCCTCAGGTAAGAGCCGTCACTGATAAAACGTGAAGATTCACCGTCGCCGTTACCTCCGAACAGTCTGAGTTCCGGTACATCGGTAATGTCACCGGGTTCCTGCCATCGATCCAGCTGATCGGCTGTCTGGTTGTCATAGAAGTTGGCACTGGCCGACTGAAAAGTACCGCCGCCATTGTAGATTTCATTACCATATACAAACTGGAAAAGTACGTCAAGATCAAATCCCTTATACCTGAATTTGTTGGTAATACCGCCGATAAAATCCGGATTCGGATCTCCAATGACGACGCGATCGGCAGCACCATAGCTTGCCGTTATATACCGGTCGCCAAAGCGGTCTTCCATTTTAAATACAGTGCCATTATCAAGCTCATCCTGGCTTGGCTCCCTGTTCAGGTAATAAACGGCATCCCCGTTATCAGGATTAGCTCCCGCAAATTCCCTTTGAAAAAATACACCAATGGCTTCTCCTTCTACGGCCCTGTTGATAAAACCACCTTCGATAACCTGGCCATCCAGATCAACAATCTTATTTCTGTTGGCTGCAATATTGAAGGATGTTCTCCAGCTAAAATCACCAACGAAATTGTAAGTGTTCAGCATTACCTCTATTCCTTTGTTTTCCAACTTACCGACGTTCTGTGTCTGGGAAAGAAAACCCGAAGTACCCGGCACGTTCACATCAAGGAGCAGATCATTGGTATCTTTTATATAGTAATCGATTTCTGCTGAAATGCGATCTTCGAACAATCCGAAGTCAAGTCCGAAGTTATATTGTGTGGTCTCTTCCCATTTTAATTCGGGATTGGCGAGTTGAGAAGGAGCTATACCGCTTAACCCCGAATAGCTGCTGCCGCCGCCTACAAGGCCCAGCGCCGGGAAGTTATCAATTTCTGCATTACCCGTAATGCCCCAGCTGGCGCGCAGTTTTAAAAAGCTGAAGGTCTCATTTTCACGAAGGAAGTCTTCTTCGGAAATTATCCACCCTGCCGATGCTGAGGGGAAGAAACCATACCGGTTGTCGCTACCGAATCGGGACGATCCATCAATTCTGCCACTGGCATTAATCAGGTATTTATCCTTAAAACTGTAGTTGGCCCGGGCAAAGTATGACAGAAAGTTATAATTCGTGAGTGTGGCATTGCCGCTGTTGATATCTGCTGCACTTGCCAGTGTTCGAAAACTGGAGTTTGGAAATACCCGGCCCTGAACAAAGGATTGTGAGCGGTCTGCCTGGTTAAAACTGATTCCGACTGTTCCCTTTAGACTGTGGTCTTCAGCGATGGTTTTTTGATAGTTGGCAAAGGTATTGGAGGTATAGTTAACAACCTGTACCCATCTGCTTTGTGCCATGCCGTCGGGCTCTCCCGTATTTCGTGATACTGAAGCACCAAACCACCGTTCTTCATTTTGGGTAAGAACGTCAACTCCCAACTCCGATCGCACTGAAAGGTTCTGGGTGATGTTGTAATCGGCATAAAGATTTCCAATCGAACGAAAACGTGTAGTCTCAAATGATGAACCATCCCGGTATAATAAGCCGTTAAAATACAGGGTGTTGTCAAATGGCTCTCCATCATCACCGAACGCCTGCTGCAGTGGTGATTGAGCTATCAGCTGCAATGGCGTGGAAAATGCATTATCGGTAGAGAGTCTGTCATTTACCGTTCGTGCAAGGCTCAAATTCATCCCCACACTCATTGCATCGTTTGCCTGGTGATTCAAATTCAGGCGGCCGCCGAGACGCTGGAAATTATCCTCAATCAATATCCCATCTTCATCAAGCAGGGTACCACTTACATAAAATGTTGTATTTTCCGTGCCTCCGCTTGCACTGAGATCAACTTTGTTGACTGCAGCATCCTGGAAAGCCAATTCCTGCCATTCCGTATCCCGGTTGGGATCCCAATCGGGCAGAAATAAATCATATAGCCCATCCCTTGAAAGCCCGAATACGGCACCGTCAATTGTTCCGGTGCTGTTAAATGGCGAACGGACAAATGCTTCATCGAATACTTCAAGGTACTCAGGTCCATTTAACCAATCCTTTTTATTGGTGGGGTCGCTTATACCGGTGGAAGTGTTCAGGCTAAACTGCGTTTCGCCGGATTGTCCGCCTTTCGTTGTAATCAGCACTACGCCGTTTGAAGCCCGCGAACCATAGATAGCAGATGCAGATGCATCTTTAAGTACCGTAATCGACTCAACATCGTTAAAGTTGATGTCAGACAGCGGGTTGTTCTGTGCCGACGTAATAGATTGATCCTGAGAGGTAACCGGAATCCCGTCAATTACATAAAGAGGCTGATTGTTTGCTGTCACCGAAGAGGAGCCTCTTACCCGGATAGTGATGCCCTGTCCGGTTTTACCGTTATTTTGTTGCACAAACACGCCCGAAGCCCTCCCCTGAACGGCAGACTCAAAGCTGGTTACCGGTACGTTTTCGAGGTCATTACCAGAAACTTCTGCGAGGTTACCTGTCAACTGTTCTCTGACCTGAGAACCGTAACCCACAACAACTACATCCGTGAGTTGCTGTATATCAGTTTCAAGGACAATGTCAATGCTATTTTGTCCATTTAATTCGACCCGCTCTGTTCTGAATCCGATAAAGGAAAAGACAAGAGTGTTAGCGTCTGAAGGCACAGTGATAGAATATTCTCCATCAGTATTGGTTGTGGTTCCCCGGTTTGTACCTTCTACGACTATTGTAACCCCTGGTAAGGGTTCCCCCGCATCTGCCGAGGTAACCGTTCCACTGATCTGCCGATCCTGAGCTTTGACATCCAGAACTGTAATCGCCAATATTATCGATAAAACTGTAGCTATTCTGCCCATAATGTTCCCTTAATTTACTTTAAAATTATATCAATGATAAACAATCATGAAGAAGGCAACAGGCGAAGAGCACTACATAATAATATTATCCATTATGTAATCCGGCCGCTTGCTTCTTCAGATATCACTTGAAAAAAATGTCGTATTTTAAATGGTGGAAAGCAAGAGACATTTTCTTCTCTATTTTATTTCTGAAAGAAGTTCTTGGGCTCTTTTTCGATATGCAGGTTCCGTATTCGCTTCTGAGGCATGCCTGAGGCAGGTTTTGGCTTCTTTAAATCTCTCGTTTTTGTGAAATAGCTTACCTGCATGATAGCCGGAGATGACGTAAAATGATCGGTTTTTGGTCTGAGGCAACTCTTTACTCAGCTCAAATGCCCGGGAATAACTGGTTAAAGCTTCAGAATCGTTTCCCTGTTGCTCCAGGATTCTTCCTTTCCAGGTAAAAAGCTCTTCCTGCAGTATTTTTTTGTGTGGAAGTGAATGCAGCTCCCATCGCGCAAAGGCAGAATCAATTACTTGTAACGCTTCGTTATATTGATTCATCCGGTAATAGTTTTTTACCAGGAGGCGCAAATAGTAATTGTTGTTAGGATATTTTGAATTAAGTTTTTCAAAACTTTTAGTGGCGGATTTATAATCTTTCTCATAATTGTGGTTTATATTTCCCAAAAAATAGGTCGCCTCGGCACGTGCAAATATCGCCTCTTCTGACGCTTCTCTCAGAAGTTTCAACCCCTGAACTTTATTACCATCCGGCAAAGTCCACGAAACTGTTTTAACTATGGGATAAGCTTTGGGAAGATATTCCAGGTAATAAAGCTTTAAGCCTTCAGCCAGTTTCAGGTCATCTAACCCGGGCTGCAGCTCCATAAGATATTCATGGGAGTTCATAGCCTTCCGGCCGTAGTTCAAACTGCTGAGCCACCCTTCCCGGTTGGCATGCTGGCGGGCCAGATATCCGTTGCTGATCGCTTTGATAATAAGTCCGTCGGCATGAGATGAATTGTTGCGGAGAAGCCGGGTGCTTTCATAGTCGGCTTTCTTCATCATGTGATAGAACTGCTCATCGTGTGATGTATCTTCCAGATCCGACAGTATTTCCCACCAGAATTTCATCCCTTCGAACAGGATCCATATCGGATGTTCGGGATAACGCTTTTCCCATGGCTGCAGAATATCATCGGCTGCTTCGGGATTAAAGTTATAGATCGAATCTACGGCGGCTTTAGCCGAGTTGCGAAAATCGGAATCGTTGATCAATTCCGGCACCTGTGCTTTTAAGGGAAAGCTCATCAGGCAAAAAATAACAATATAGAAAATGCTTTGAAGTCTGTTCACAGGCTTGTTTTTTAATCCTTCCTGAGACTATTGCAGATAGTACTCGAACCATCCTATGGTTTCTTGTAATGCTTGCTGGAAAGGTTCGGGAAATTCTTCATCTTCAAACGGATGTGAAACACCAAAAGTATGTCCCGAGTTTGACTTTGAAATAAGCTTAAGCTCTTTATCCTCAGAAGAACTGTTTCTATATAATTTTTCCGCATCCTTGTAAGGTACGGATTCATCGTCACGGGAGTGAATAAAGAGAGCCGGCAGGTTTAATTCTTTAATCCGGCGTACAGCCATAAGTCGATCGGCATTTTCGAGAGCATCAAAGTAAACTACATCTTTGATGGACATTACCTGGCCGGTGCGGCTGTTCATAATTTCTGTAACACCATTTTCTTTCCAGTCATCTTTCATGTTATCGCTCCATCGCTCAAGATAATCGGCGACCGCCGACCAGGTGACAAGGCAGACAATTTCCGGATATTCCGCAGCTGCAGCTATGGCTGTATGTCCACCGCGGGAATGGCCTAAAATACCGATGGTATCAATGTTCAAAGAGGCTTTATCTGTTGATATTCTTCCGTCCTGCAAGGCGCCGATTACTGAACCTACATCGGTTAAATCCTGGCTGAGGGTTTCCCGGGCAAAAAGATCAAGCTGATCAAACTCAGTCATATTTTCTCCCACGCCATTTAACGAGAAGTTCATAGCTATTACAGCAAAACCGGCCGAACTTATTTCAGCACATGCGTCAGGAAAAGCTCCCCAGTCTTTAAAACCTTTAAAGCCGTGAAGAAAAATAATAACGGGAAAGTTCTGGTTACTCTTGCCGGAGGGTATATACAAATCAAAATGGATTGGCAGGTCTTCACTTGATGAAATTGAGCCGGAGGTTTTTGAAATATTACTGTAATTCATTGATGGATACCGCTTAATTTTTGTTGAAATTCAATGTATCCAGTTTCACCATTTTACGCAGAGCATTGATTTCGCCCTGTCGCAGGTATCGCCATCGTCCCATTTTTACGCCTTTGAGTGTTAACCCGGCGTATTCTACTCTTTTCAGCTTTGTAGCTTCCGTCCCGAAATATTCGACCATTCTGCGGACCAGCCGGTTCCGCCCCTCAAAAATAGAGAGCACAAATCCATTGACGGTCCGCGAGAGGCGGTGGACTTTTGCTTTTCCGTCTTCCAATTCAATTCCATGCCTTAGTTGTTGTAATTCGTCATCCTGCAGACGCCGGGCTGTTTCCACTTCGTAAGTCTTGCGAACCTGGTAGCGGGGATGCATCAGCCTGTGGGCCAGGTCGCCGTCATTGGTCAAAATAAGCAGGCCCATCGTATGGCGGTCCAGGCGTCCTACAGGATATACCCGCTTACCCGTGGCGTCTTTAATTTTATCCATTACGGTATCCCGGTCCCGCGGATCATCAGTTGTAGTAATAGTATCCTTGGGTTTGTTTAACAGGATGTAAACAAAATCCTCAAGGCTGATATGCTGGTTGTCGACAACTACTTCATCGGTACGCTGGACTTTTGTACCCAGTTCTGTAACCACCTCGTCATTTACTTTTACTTTTCCGGCAGCAATATAGTCGTCGGCGTTGCGCCGGGAGCAGAAGCCGCAATGAGCGATATACTTGTTCAGTCGTATTTCCTCATCTTTATCATAATTTTGTTCCGCTTCATGGGGCGATTTAGATCGGTTATTCTTCTTCCTTTGAATGGACATCTTCTATATTTTCCTCTTCTTCTGAACTGGAATTTTTATTTGGCGCATTTTCATCATCATCATTATCGCCGGACGGCGACTGTAACTCTTCGGCCTGGAATTCATCCAGATCGGGAACTTCATCCTCATCAATTTTTTCGACAGCTTCAATAAGTGTAAGCGCGGTCTGGGTGGTATCTTCGTCATCAACTTTTTCCTGCAACTCTTTTAGCTCAAGCTGGCGATCGAACAGAAACTGACGGTGCTCGGCCATATCATCATCTTTCAGGATTTCCTCTATTTCACGTGGTTTAGGCAACTCGTCGATTGAGTTGATACCAAAATGCTTTAAAAAATGTGTTGTTGTGCGATAGATCAGCGGTTTTCCCGGTGCCTCAAGACGACCTGAAACTTCAATAAGCACCTTTTCAAGAAGCTGACGCAAAATGTACCCGGAATCGACCCCGCGGATATCATCCACTTCAGGTTTTGTAACCGGCTGTTTATAGGCTACGATAGCCAGCGTTTCGATAGCCGGCTGTGAGAGCTTCCGATAGGCGTTTTCATGCTGAAAGATACTGAGCCATGGTTCATAACGCTTTCGTGTGGCAAAAGTATATCCACCAGCCACAAAATCGATGGAAAAAGCCAATCCGTTTTCTTCATACCGCTGATTAAGTTTCTCAACAAACGGTTCAATGGCTTCTGTTTCCAAACCGAGATTTTCCTCTCCCTGTGCAATAATCTCACAAATTTTTTCGGCAGAAATAGGCTCGGGGCTGGTGAAGATCAGCGATTCTATCACTGATGACAGTCTTGTTCCGTCTACAAATTGATAATCGTTCATATAAATATCAGTAATTGAGAGGTCATTATTCAGATGATCAGTCTGTTTGGTCGAGGCCTTGCAAAACCCGTGTCACCCTGTCCGCCAGCTGGCGGATCAGGGTCTTCAGCAGGTAATCAGGTTAACAGCTTCTAAAGCCCTCAATGCTACAGATACTGAAACAAGTTCAGCATGACATATAGGGTTTTCAAAGGCCTCTGGTCGATAACTGCTAAAAATAACAAATTTTGTTAACTATCTTGTTCTCTGATTATGAAGAATCCGTCATCCCCCTGTTTTTGATAAAGCGGCATAAGTATAAAACCGTCACACTCGGCATAAATTTCCCCCTCACGATCCGTTGCCAGCCATTCTCCTTTTTTTACGGGCTGAAAATTTTTAAAGCCCGGTCTCATTTTAAAATTATCTCCCGGCTCGATTAGATGCTGATAAACGAGCTCGGTCTTTTGAGGCAAATTTATTGTATGGTCGCGCAAGTGGTCTTCATATTCCTTCAGATCAGGGAACTGCTCCCTGGAAACACATCCCGCTGCATTCAGAAGCAACATAATTGATGCCGCAGTATTGTAGGTTGTCAATTCATTTGTATGCTGACCTCCCTCCAGTCCGAACGACATTAATCCCTGTTTCTGATAATAATTCAGAGCTGTGCCCTGCAGTGTTTCTTCAATTCCGAAGACCATAGGCACATGGAGTGCTGACAAAAGGGCGACCTGTTTTTTTACGGAAGAGGTCATTGAAAACATCCAGCCCTCGGCCGAAAAGGTATGTAAATCCACAAAAAGGGTCGGGTAATTGTTCTTTTCAGATGGGAAGATAAATTCTTCAATTGTTGAGATTAACCGTTTGGTTTCTATACGCTCGCTCGACACCAGTTCAGTTTCTTTTTTCTTCCTTATTTTTTCTATAATCGAGGGGAACCAAATGCGGTTCATATCTTCATCAATATAGCGAACACCGCTTTCCAGAGCTCTTATATTAGCCCGGATGCCAATTATCTGTCCTTTAAAACGTTGATTTGTAGTTCTGAGGATGTTGATTACATCAGAAACAGCTTCTACGCCGGCAGGTTCGTTACCATGAATACCTGCCAGAAAAATTACAGTGGGCCCGTTTTTTCTACCTTCAAGCGATCCGATGACTCGTTTATGTGCTATATCTGATTCGTTTTCAGCTGCTGTCAGACTGTTCATTTTTCTCGTTATTCGAATGTAATACTTTCAGTAGTCTTCCTGCTATTTTCATGTAATTTTGTTCCGTAATAATTCCGACCAGACGATTATTCTTTACAACCGGAAGACATCCGATATTTTGGTCTTCCATTATATCCATAGCCTCCATAATTGAAGCTTCGGGATGTATCGTAATAGGATTTTTTATCATAACATCCTCTACTGTCGGAGAAAGCTCTTCATTCTGATTGATCGACTTGCTGTACTTGTTGAATACATTGCGTAATGTAACCAATCCGACAAGATGCTTTTTATCATCTTCAACCGGAACATATTCCATACTCTGCCAGTCTATTAAATCGGCAACAAACTCAAGTATATCCTCTTTTTGTACAGTAAATAAATCAGTGGTCATGAATTCTTCAACCAACAGCCCCGACGGTTCCCAGTGATCGAGATCCTCCATTCTAACCCGTCCCCATTTATGGACCGGTTCTCCTTTTTTCTGATTTTTTATCATGGCTGTAGTTATCGCAGCCAGAGACTGTTCTCTGGACTCATTATCTTTCATTAATGCTGCGTAATTGTTAAGCATCCAATACGAAGTAGTTTGTCCCGCTCTTACCCGTTCCTCGATTATATCCAGATAATCCCTGATATCTTCCTCATTTATCTTTGCCTCCCGGAGGCCCTCGCGGGCAATTGGAAGCAGTTCTTCAGTAATAAGATCAACGGCATTAACACGGCGGTCGCCAAACCAGCGAAAACTGGTATCGACACCCAGTTTGGAAGCTGCTACAAAATTCATCCGGGCATCATCAAAATCCATCTCTTCGGCAACGTTGGGATTATAATCATCCATCTTATTCATCAATCCCAGCCAAAATGCCGAATTGGCAACCTCATCGGTTACTGTGGGTCCGGAGGGACAAACCCGATTTTCTATCCGGAGATGCGGTTTTCCTTCGGTAATACCATAGCACGGTCGATTCCACCGGTAAATAGTACCATTGTGTACCTGAAGGGCTTTCAAAGAAGGAGGAGTTCCCTCATTTAGAAGTTTCTCAACATCTTCGGTTACCTCGGAACTGAGCATCACCCGGTAACGTGCCGTATCTTCCTGGAATATTTCCAGAATATTTTTCTTCACCCATTCATTTCCAAACGTAACCCGGGGACTGCTTTCGCGCAGGTGGTCACCTACCGTGCGTGTATCCACCGATTGCTGGAAAAGAGCGATGCGGGTTTCATGCCAGAGTCGCTTGCCAAACAGAATCGGGGAACCTACAGCGCCGGCCAAAACAGGAGCTGTTACCAACTGGGCGATATTGTACTTTTGCACGAATTCTTCCGGCGAAACCTGCAGGTGGACCTGGAAGCCGGTATTGCATGCTTCGAGCATCGGGTTGTCAAACTTCATCAGCAGTTCATCCATACCTTGTATGCGAAGATCGTAATCTTCACCCCGCATCTTGTTAATTGCCCGGCAAAGTGCACGGTATCGCTGAAGAGGTGTCATATTCTTCAAATCGACATCGACCTTTCGGATTGTAGGCAGAATTCCGGTAAGTAAAATTTCACCGCCCAGATCTTCGGCTACGGCACGAACCTTGTTAATTTTCTCCTGAAGAAAATTTTCCATATCGGAAAGGCAAGCACCTGTAAACTCCAGGGGAGGCATATTGATCTCAAGATTGAATTTGGCTAATTCTGTCGTAAATGATTTATCCTCTTCCAGTTTGCCCAGAATTTCCATCGATTTGGGCCAGGCTTTCGCCTGCCGGTCTACAAGACATAATTCCTGTTCGGCACCGATGCGGATAGGATTTCTCTCAAACCAATCATCTTCTTCCAGCATGCGCTCCATAGCCCTGAGGTCTTTAAGCACATATTTCATAAATTGCTGGACTTCTTCCTGGCTGTCAGCAAGTTTTACACGGGATTCTCCCATAAATTTTGATCTGATTTAAAGTATTCAGTTGCAATAATCGAATTTCTTGAACAGAATGCAAGTGCTTGGAGACTTGAACACAACCTATTTAACGTTTAATAAAGATTTAAAATTCTGTAGGGTAATTGATTATTCCAGTGCATCCACATTCACATTTATGCGCACCGAGCTTGCTCCCTCCGGTTTTCGGTTTTCATAATGTTCAAAAGTGCGGTCTATCACCTGTTCAATTGCACTCGCACCGTTGGAGGGAGCTATCTTGATAAAACTCTCCCAGCGATAGTAGTTCTGCATCTTTGTGATGGCCGCCGGTGAGGGCCCCAGCACCGCATCGAAACTGCCCAGTACTTTTGTCAGGCTTTCGGTAAAAGTTTCCGCCACCTTTTGAACCCGGTATTCCTGCTTCCCTTTGAAGATAAATCGTATCAGGCGTGAATAGGGAGGGTATTGCAGCGTTTTGCGATACGACATTTCCTGCCGGGCAAATGCTTTGTAATGATGCTTCTGCGCGGTCTGTATGGCCGGATGGTCAGGTTGCCAGGTTTGAAAGTAGACGACACCTTCTTTACCGGCCCTGCCTGAACGTCCCGCCACCTGGCTCAACAGCTGAAACATCCGTTCCCCGGCCCGGAAGGAGGGGAAAGCCAGTTCCGTATCGGCATCAACGACACCCACTACCGTAACATCAGGGAAATCGAGACCTTTGCCCACAATTTGCGTTCCGACCAGTATATCGGCTTCTTTGCGCCCGAACTTTTTCAGGATAGTGGCGTGGGCATCTTTTCCGGAAGTGGTATCATAATCCATGCGCAGCGTTTCTGCATCGGGAAAAAGCTCCGAAATCTGCTCCTCAAGCTGTTGTGTGCCGCTGCCTTTTGGCTTTACTGTTTCTTGCGCGCATTCCCGGCAATGTCCGGGCTGATGCACGGAATATCCGCAATAGTGGCATCGAAGCTGGCGTTTCGACTTATGATAGGTGAGGCTTACCGAACAATTCGGACATTCCGGAATGTCGCCGCAGTTCTGACACTGCAGGTAAAATGAGAAACCGCGCCGGTTGTAAAGCAGGATAGCCTGCTCATCACGCTCAAGCGCCTCCATGATGGCCGTGAACAGGGGAACGGCAAGCGGGCCCCGCATTGCCGACTTATACTGCTTCAGGTCAAGAATATTTACCTCCGGCAGTTTTGCTTCCAGCGGACGTTTCGTCAGCGAGAGTAACTTACCCTTTCCTTTTTTTGTACCATACAATGATACCATGCTTGGTGTTGCCGATCCCATCACTACCGATGAATTGTTCAGGTAAGCGCGCATAATAGCTACATCACGCGCATGATATCGTGGCGCCGGGTCTTCCTGCTTGTAGGAGGCATCATGTTCCTCATCGACGATTATTATGCCCAGATTCTGAACCGGCGCGAATACTGCGGAGCGTGCTCCTATCGCAATACGTTTTTCGCTTTTTTGAAGGGCCCGCCAGGCATCATACCGTTCGCGGTCGGTGAGCCGGCTGTGAATTACGGCGATATCGTCACCGAAAATTTTATAAAAACGTCTGACGATCTGCGGTGTTAGTCCGATTTCCGGTACCAGCACCAGGCCACCTTTTCCCTGTTCAAGAGCGAATTTGAGTGCATGGATGTACACTTCCGTTTTGCCGCTTCCGGTAATTCCAAACAGAAGAAAGTTGATGAAATCATTTGCCGAAAGTGCCGATTTTATCTCATGATATGCCGCCTCCTGCTCGTCATTAAGTGTTTTTAAAGCGGATGGATCGTGATCCAGCTTTAAAGCTATATTGTTCGATTCAACCTCTTTTGATGTAATAAGTCCTTCTTCTTCAATGCGCCTCAGGGTATAGCTGCCGAGCAGTTCGTGGGGAGTCAATTCGCTCTGAAATTCGGGAAGATCAAGCGTCAACAGTAATTCCAAGGCCTGTATCCACTTATAATTTTTGCCGGACTTTTGGTGTTCCTCCACCATCGTCCGGATTTCCACTGGTGATTTTTTACCGGTCCAGCTCCATAATTTTTCCGTATTGGGACTCATCTTCACCCGGGGTTCTTCCCAGATCTCCAGAACTTTCTGTCCCACCAGTTTCTTAATAATTTTATCGCCCCAGCGTTTTTCGGCTTCCTTCAGCAGGTAGGAGTCTTCCTTTCGTATGTCTTCCACTATTTCTTTTGCCGGTTTCTCCAGCTGATCCGGAACCGGTTCATCTGATGCTGCGCGGAGATGTTTTTCAGAGTAAAAATTTAATCCGACCGGCAGTGCCGCCTGCACGGCTTCACCCCACCCACAGTAATAGAAGCGATAAATCCATTTGGTGAGTTTAAGTAATTCATCCGATAATACCGGTTCCTCGTCCAACACTTTTTGTACCGGACGTGTATTGAATTCCGGTTTCTCATCGTGCAGTTTTACAACCAGCCCGATCGCCTTGTGTTTTTGGAGTGGAACCCATACCCGTTTTCCCACTGAAATCTTCTTTGAAAGATTATCGGGTACAGAATATGTGAAGGGAAAACGTACGGCGGTCGGAAAAACAATATCGGCATACGTTGACAAATCTGTGTCGTTTTTTTGACGTTCCTGTTTGGCTGAAAAGCATATTCATTTTAGCGGCGTGAATCAATATACAATTTCATTTTTATACCAAAAACAGGTAAACGAGCAACAGCAAAAAAGGTAAAGTAAAAACAAGGCTGCCTCTCCAGTAACTTGATTTTATCATATTGTTTATTTCCTCTCGATTTTGTGTGGTTGATATTACTACTGATCTGATGAGTTTTTACTACTTATAGATACACGGTTTCTTGTCAAAATGTTCCCTTAAATCCGGAATTCCTCTACCCCTAAAGGGACTTGGAATTTGTCTTTAGCAAGTGTTCGATCTTCTATTGCCCCATACGAGTTTCTTCAAACCTGACAGATTTTCGAAAACCTGTCAGGTTTAGTATTTACTCCTCAAATGTGTAGCTGAACAACCCCTGGTCGGTGCCGTGAAATAGTACTTTCTCAAATATTTTTTTCACCCAGGTTTTTCCCGAAATCAGAGGTAGCTGCAAAGAGAAGATCCGCAAAGTTTTCAAAAACTTTGCGGATCTGGATGCTATTCCTCAAATGTGTAGCTGGATACCCCTTGGTTCGTGGCAAAATACAGCACCTCGCGGTCGTTCTGTTCCACCGCCACCAGGTCGTTGATCCGGATGCCTGTGGGACCGTCTTCAAATGCCACGATCTGCCAGGTGTCTCCGAAATCCGGGCTCTGGGCAAACACCACTTTTTCATCCTCGTTTATCCCTCCCGCGTAAACCACCCCCGCATGACGAATGCTGTGGATTAACCTGAACACGAATACGCCTTGTGCGGGAACGTCCTCCCATATCTGCCCCCCATCGCTCGTGCGCCGGATAAAACCCATAGCTACCAGCACCCGGTCGGGATCCTCCGGATGCAAGAGAGCATCCATAACCCTGCCATCTGAACCAGTATTTATGTTCCGGTTCAACTTGGTCCAGGTCTCTCCACCGTCTTCCGATTTTTCAAGGTAAGGACCAAAGATATTGTTCTGACCTCCCGTCCAGATGTGACCGGGATGGTCTTCAGTAACGGTTAGAAATTCGGAATTTCCGCCTCCCGCTGTTTTCTCCCAATTTTTACCTTTGTCGGTGGATATCATAATCCGACCTACTGCTGCCAATAGCTCGTCAGTTTTGCCGGGATACTGTTCGATATCATTCGCGTTAAATGCGTTGACTTCGGCATTGATTTCCGGATAGGTAATATTCATCAGCTCCCAGTCCTGGCCTCCGTTAGTGCTTTTGTACAGGGTAGAAATCTCGGTTTTAAAATTGTCATAATTAAGCACAGCCATCAGCTCCCGGTCATTCCAAAGGACCATGTCTTTTACGATAGACGTATCGCTTTGCAGTCCCAGATCTACCCACCCAACTTCAGCGGGATCAGCATTTCTTTTAAACACACCCCGGTCGGTGCCGGCAAACAGTACCCCCTCCTCAGCCTGAATGGTGTTGACCGCAGTCCCGGACAGCCCGGCCTGCTGCCACCGGCCATCGATGCCCGGACCTGACGGACCGGAGTCTGTGGAGCAACCATTGGCCAGTGTCAGAGTAACAATGATCAGTATCAACCGGTAACCTGTGGGAAAAGACATAATTTTAGTTTTATATAAAAAAGTCGTAGCTAGCTCTCTTATTCCTATTACACATAAGAAGACAGCAATAACTATATAGCTTTTGCAACCTGAGTTTCTTCAATAGAACGTGGTCATTTCTATCTATAAGCTTATTTATTTCGACTGTCTTTTTCAATTCTAACAGCTATATAGCTTTTTTCAGTCAAACAGAAAAATGAAGTCATTTCATCTTTTTTGTAACAAACCACCGTCGTGGAACTCTTGTATATACCAGCATGCGAGAGCAGGCCGGGCCCATGGGTACTGCCCGCCGGTATTCAGATCCTGTCCTCCCGCATTTTGCGCAGGATCCGGTCAAACAAGAGCAGGTAATACCGGCCCGGCAAGTCCACCTCATTTGCGGAAGAACATCAAGGTTCAATCAGTACCTGTTTATATCAGATGCTGAAATTGCTGGCTTAAATCGAGCCGACAGGCTAATAAACCGGCAGGTATAAGGATATATCATAAAAAAGAGGATATTATGACTGATCATCTACAGCCGAGGCAGGATCGGCGGGCGGAGAAGCGCTTTCAGCAAGATCTTGATCGACAATACGCAGCAATGCGTCGATCATGCGCAGCTTTGCCGCCCGCGAGAAAGGCGCGGCTTCTATGCGCTCTACGAGTCCGACTGAAAACCGCTCGAAAGCGTCTTCAAGCAACTCCGGGTCGACGCCGCCGGCCACCTTGCCCTCAATAATTCTGTCTCCTTTCAGGACATACACCAATTCCTTTGAGTTCAATTTTTGAACAATTTCCTCAAATGGTACAGCCCCCCGGCTTTTCCGGCCCCGGAGCGTGCTGGGGTTTATATCCAGCTTATTTGCCGCCTCATCCAGGTTATGAGCGCCAAGGACCTCCAGGAGCCGGTTAAATATATCTGTTGCGTTTTCCAACTTATTATTTGTATTTGTTTAATATTTAAACTAAATTTAGTTGAGTTATTAATCGAAACCAACATAAGGAGATATTATGTTACTAAAAAATAAACATTCCTTTTTTATCATCGCTATTGCAGCGGTGATCGCACTCACATTATATACATGTGAGGATAGTACATCTATAGAAGATACGCCCCGGCCGGCAGAGGGGCAAGCCCCGGCTCCGACCCAGTCGGAACTGCAGAGCCAACAACCAACCTTGGATGCCGAGCTTATTGAAGGCCGATATATTGTGGTGTTTAAGGATCAGGCCGGAGAGGCCATAACAGAACAGGCGGCGCAGGAAGCCGTTCAGCTTCGGGAAGAAATCTTTTCCGACCTGGATATCCCGGCAGATTCTCTAATTCACCAGTATAAATATGCTCTGAAAGGATTTGCTGCCCACCTCTCGGAAAACCAGGTCGATCAGTTGGGCGGAGATACCCGGATTGAGCTGGTGGCTCAGGATTTCCGCTTCAAAGGCATTCAGAATTCTCCGGCAAGAGTGACTAACAGTGCCCCGGCAACAATGGCCAGTCAGAGCGTGCCGTGGGGCGTAAAACGGGTAAAAGGTCCGCTGGACGGCACTGGTACGACAGCTTGGATTCTGGATACCGGCATAGACTTGGATCACCCGGACCTTAATGTGGATACGGGGGAAAGCGCTTCGTTTGTTTCGGGGGAGTCCTCGGATGATCTAAATGGTCATGGCACACATGTGGCCGGTATAGTCGGAGCCATCGATAACGACCGGGATGTGGTAGGGGTTGCGGCCGGAGCCACTGTGGTGTCAATCAAAGTATGTGACCAGAATGGCGATTGCTACGTCAGTGATGTAGACGCCGGGGTGGATCATGTAGCCGGGCGGTTTTCATCCGGCGATGTAGCCAACCTGAGCTTGCGTTGGGAAGTTGGTAGCGATGATGATCGTATAGATATACCATTAGCAACATTGGAAACCACGATAACAAACGCAGCAGACAATGGACTTCGGTTTACCCTTGCTGCAGGCAATGAGGCGGATGATGCGAGTAATTACTCTCCGGCCCGGATGGAGAATACTAATGTCTGGACGGTTTCTGCCTTCAGGGACGGCGATGAATTTATCCAGAATTTTGACTGGAATACACCTAACTGCGGTTTTCCCGTCATTGGTTCCAATTATGGCAATCCGATTGCATATTCTGCTCCGGGTGAAAATATCCTTTCCCTGTGGCGGGATGGTGGAACATTGACAACATGCGGTACTTCTTTTGCCACCCCCCACATCGCCGGGCTTCTATTGGCTTCGGTCGCCGGCATCGACGCCGACGGCACGGTCAGCAATGATCAGGATGCTAATCCCGATCCGATCGGCGTGAAAGCGGATAGTGACGTCAGTGTGTTTATTGATGGCCCCACCTTTGTGACCAACGGACATCAGGGTGAATGGACGGCCGAGGTTTCCGGTGGGTTCCCGCCCTACAGCTATAAGTGGTTTCGCAGTAATACCGATCCTACGTGGTGGCAGCAGGTGGGCACCGGTTCCTCCTACTCGGAAACCGTCACCGAATCGTTCGATTTGAAGGTAGAAGTGACTGACGAAAGCAATACCACGGTATCCGATGAGCACTCGGTTTCAACCAATTAAATCTGGAATCCTGTGATATGGAAAAGCCCTGCCGGATCTGCATGATCCGGCAGGTTTTTTTTAGAATTTTGATGTAGAAGCAGTTGATCATACCACTTAGATTCTTAGAAAAGAAATTTATCATTCGCAGTATCTTTTCAAACCTGACAATTAACTAACGACTCCCGTGAAAAGATCCGCAAAGTTTCAAAAACTTTGCGGATCTAAATGCTAATTTTCAAATGTATAACTAAAGACCCCTTGGTTTGTACCGAAATACAGCACCTCCCGTCCGCCGGTCTCCACCGCCTCCATATCATTGACCCGGATGCCTGTGGGACCGTCTTCAAATGCCACGATCTGCCAAGTGTTGCCGAAATCCGGGCTCTGGGCAAACACCACCTTTTCATCCTCGTTGATCCCTCCCGCGTAGACGACCCCCACATGACGGATGCTGTGGGTAAACGTGAACACGAAAACTTCCTGAACCGGAGTGTCTTCCCAGTTCTGTCCACCGTCATTCGTACGCCGGACCAGACCCATCGCTACCAATACCCTATCGGGATCACTCGGATGGAGGATGACATCCATGACCCTGCCATCTGAACCAGTGTATATATTCCGGTTCAACTTGGTCCAGGTCTCCCCACCATCCTCCGATTTGGCCAGGGCAGGACCAAAGATAGTGTTCTGGCCTCCCGTCCAGATGTGATCGGGATGGTCTTCACCGATATTAAGAAATTCAGAATACCCATCATTGTAAATTATTTTCCAGGTATTCCCTCCATCTTCGGATTGTACAATTCTTCCAACATATGCTACAATAGTTTGTGGGTTTTCTGATTGTTTCTCCAAATGTCTGATAACAAAATAATCTAACTCTTCGGGTTTATCCACTTCCATCGAAGTCCAAGAACCACCACCGTCAATACTTTTAAATAGGGTAGGTTTATCTGTTCTGACCTCATCGTATTTAATGGCAGCCAACAATTCTTCACTACTCCAAATTACCAAATCAACGACCTTCGAACTGTCGAGATCCATTCCGCTTTGTATCCAGTTACCGTTTGATGGGTCAAGGTTTTTTTTAAAAACACCCTGGTCGGTGCCGGCAAACAGCACCCCTTCCTCAGCCTGAATGGTGTTGACCGGCGTCCCGTCCAGCCCGGCCTGCTCCCATCGGCCATCGGTGCCCGGACCGGTACTAGAAGTTCAGCTGACGGTCACTGTCAGGGCAATTATGATCGGTATCAACCGGTAAACCGTGGGAAAACACATTATTTTAGTTTTATTAAGAAAGTCGCAGTTAGCTCTCTTATTTCTATTACACCATAAAAAAAGCAGTAACTATATAATGTTCATAACCTGAACTTCTTCGATAGAATAAGTTTATATATCCCGACTGCCTTTTTCAATTCTAACATTGATGCAGAAGCCGGTTGATTATACACGAGGCATTTAAAGAACTAAGAAAAGGAATTTATCATCCGTAGGTATTTCAAACCTGACAGGTTTTTGAAAACCTGTCAGGTTTAGTATTTACTCCTCAAACACATATCTGAACAATTCCTGTTCGGTGACGAAATACAGCCCTCCCGGCCGCCGGTCTCCACCGATGGCATAAGCGGTCTATTACTATTATTGATTAACTATTTTAGCAGGATGTACAGCTGTGTTGACACCGCATCACCTGCAACCGCTAACCACCCCTCACCCCAGCCAGCCTTCGCGGTCGAGGCTGCGGTACTGGATCGCTTCGGCAATGTGGTTCGGCTTGATAGACTCTGTAAGCTCCAGGTCCGCAATTGTCCGTGATACTTTGAGGATGCGGTCGTATGCCCGCGCCGACAGGCCAAGCGAGGTGATCGCTTTTTTAAGCAGATCAGAACAGGCGTCGTCAAGCGGACATATTTTACGCGCCATTTTCGTATTCATCTGAGCATTACAGTACACACCTTCAATCCCGAGGAAGCGTTTTGTCTGGATTTCTCTGGCTTCTATCACCCGTTCCCGTATGTCGCTTGAAGATTCGCCCTTCGATTTCGCTGAAAGCTCCTCATAACTCACCTTCTGGACTTCAATATGCAGATCAATACGGTCGAGCAGCGGTCCGCTTATCTTGCTCAAATAGCGCTGCATCTGCGAAGGAGAAGCCCCGGCGGGATCGGTAGGATCGTACCAGTCTCCTGTTGGAGAAGGATTCATGGATGAGACAAGCATAATGCGGCTCGGGTAGCTCACGCTCATCCGCGCCCGCGAGATACTCACTGATCCGTCTTCCAGCGGCTGACGCATTACCTCCAGGGCACTTCGTTTGAATTCCGGCAGTTCATCCAGGAACAACACGCCATTGTGAGCCATCGATATTTCGCCCGGCATGGGAATGCTGCCTCCTCCCACCAACGCGACATCCGAAACCGTATGGTGCGGCGAGCGGAATGGGCGGTTGGTCACCAGCGCCTTCTTGCCGGGCAGTAATCCCGCTACAGAATGTATTTTCGTGGTTTCCAGCGCCTCGTGGAGGGTTAGCGGCGGTAAAATTGTGGGCAGGCGCCGGGCCATCATTGTTTTACCCGAACCGGGTGGACCGACCATAATAACGTTATGTCCCCCGGCTGCAGCTACTTCCAGTGCGCGCTTTACATTTTCCTGTCCGCGCACATCACTGAAATCAAGTACCTCCGCCTGACCATTTTGACGGAACATCGCGTCTATATCCACCTCCAGGGGTTTATGGCTGTTTTCGTCTTCCAGCCATTCCATCACTTCGCTCAGGGTTTTGAACGAATAAACATCGATCCCTTCCACAACTGCTGCTTCGGGACCGTTGTCTTCTGGTACGATCATATAGCTCAAACCTTCATTCCGGGCCTCTACAGCCATAGGTAACACGCCTTTCACCGGACGCAGTTTGCCATCCAGCGCCAATTCGCCGACGATAAGTGTATCATCCAGTTTGTCTGTTCTTATTTGTTCGGATACCGTAAGAAGGGTGACGGCAATCGGCAGGTCAAACGCACTGCCTTCCTTCGGCAGGTCGGCAGGGGCGAGATTTACCGTTTTGCGTCCCCCGGGGAAATAAGCGTTTGAATTTTGAAGGGCAGCCTCGATACGGTCGCTTGATTCACTGACGGCGCGGTCGGGAAGTCCCACCAAAAAGTATCTTGGTAATCCGCCTGCGTTATTGGTTTCTACTTCAATCAGCCGGGCATCTACCCCGATTGTTGCGGCACAATATACTCTCGATAACATAACAGTAGATTTTTGTGTAATGGTTTTGAATCTTTAGATAGTTCTCTACGTAGTATGTCCTGTTAGCGAATGATTCCTTACAAAAGAATCATTTATTTTTTTAAACAGTCTTTTAAAAATGAATAATAACATCATGAAATCATCTACATCCGGAAAGACTTTTACCGAAGAGATTAAAGGCACCACTTCCGAGGTGATCAAACAAATCAGAAAGCTGATTAAAGAAGGAAATGCCCGCCGGCTGATGATTAAAGACAAGAAGGGCAAGATCTTATTTCAGACGCAGCTTACGGTAGGTGTTGCCGGCACGGCTCTTATTACAGCGATGGCGCCGGTCATCTCCGCCATCAGCATGTTTGCTCTGTTTATGAATGATATAAAGATTATTGTAGAGAAATATCCCGAGGATGAGAATGGTGAAAACGGCGATGAATATGAGATCGAAGCCGAATATATCGAGGTAAAAGACGAAGAAGATCTCGCTGAAGAAAAGGAAGAAGAGCAGGAAGAAAAAGAAAAGAAGAAAAAATCAGAGGAAAAAACCGACAAAACGGTGGGGAAGAAGGATGATGATGCATAAATACGTAATTCGTAATGCGTAAAAATCATGCTCTGTTGGAGCAGTTAGATTCCTTTATTTCAAGCTGGCTTCAATTACGCATTACGCATCACTCATTACGCTATTTCCAGTGCTTTTCTGCTACAGCTTCTTCGCTAACCTCATCCCCGGCCAGAAAACGTTCGGCATCAAGGGCAGCGCGGCACCCGGTTCCGGCAGCAGTTACAGCCTGGCGATATATGGGATCCATGGCATCACCTGACGCAAAAATGCCCGGCAAATCAGTTTTGGTGGACTGACCTTTGGTTATCAGATAACCGACATCATCCATCTCAAGGACGCCCTTGAACAGATCGGTATTCGGTTTGTGTCCGATAGCAATAAAAACTCCGGTCACATCACCCAGTGTGGTTATTTCCCGGGTTTCACTGTTAATGACTTTTACACCTTCTACGACTTCTTCTCCGAGCACTTCATGGAGCTCGGTATTCCACATAAATTCAATTTTCTCGTCGTTGAACGCCCGTTTCTGCATGGCTTTGGAAGCACGCAACTCCTCCCGGCGATGAAGTACAGTTACTTTACTGGCAAATTTAGTCAGGAAGGTTGCTTCTTCCATAGCAGTGTCGCCGCCGCCGACGACGATAACATGTTGATTACGGAAAAACGCCCCGTCGCACGTAGCACAGGCTGAGACCCCTTTTCCACGCAGGCGCTGTTCGCTCGGCAATTCCAGCCACTTGGCGGATGCACCGGTGGAAACAATGATGGCATTTGCATATACAGTATACTCTTCGCCGATCGTCATTTTATACGGACGTTGCCCGTATTCGATATCAGTAACCATTTCATAACGGCAGTCGGCGCCGAAACGCTGGGCCTGTTCGCGAAAATCCTGCATCATTTTAGGACCCATTACCCCTTCGGGATAACCAGGATAGTTTTCAACGTCAGTAGTCTGCATAAGCTGTCCGCCGGGTTCTGGTCCTTCGAAAACGAGAGGATTCAGATCGGCCCGGGCTGCATAAAGCGCTGCTGTAAGCCCTGCCGGACCGCTTCCTACAATTACTACATCAAATTCTTTTCCGTGAATATCTTCCATCAGTTATCTCAATTATCTGTTCATTTAATTTGATGACAATGTACAAAAATTAGAAGTAATGATTAGGTCGATATTTTTTATGATACTCATAAATTCAAATGATAGATTAACAAAGATTAAGGGACTGAATTTTTTTTATTCTAAGACTTTGTAAAAATTGTAGTTTTCTATAAGTTTGAGCTCAAATTTTAACCCTTGGAGACATTGTGACTGTAGCTGTACCAAAAGAAACCGCTGAACACGAAAAACGTGTGGCCCTTATTCCGGATACCGTATCCGTTTTGAAGGAAAAAGGACTTGAGGTCCACATCGAAAAAGATGCCGGACTGGCTTCCAATTACCTGGATGAAGAATATGAAAAAGCCGGTGCTGAGATCGTCGCTGACCGTACTAAACTGTTTTCATCGGCAGATATTTTACTGAGTATTCAAACTCCCCGGGAGGTTGATCGACAGCATCTGAAATCGGGAAGCATTCTGATATGTTTTTTGTGGGCTTTACAAAACAGTGAAGTGGTTGACCGGCTGCAGGGGCAGGAAGTTACTTCATTGGGAATGGATGCCGTACCACGCATTTCACGTGCACAGAATATGGATGCACTCTCGTCGATGAGTTCTATCGGTGGATATAAAGCAGCGCTTATCGGTGCCAACGAACTGGATCGGTATATGCCGATGATGATGACGGCTGCCGGAACTATTGCTCCGGCTAAAGTTCTGGTATTGGGTGCGGGAGTTGCAGGCCTGCAGGCTATCGCCACAGCCAAACGATTGGGTGCGGTAGTAGAAGCCTTTGATATTCGTCCCGTTGTAAAAGAACAGGTGGAAAGCCTGGGTGCATCATTTGTGGAAGTGCCCGATCTCGACGAAGATTCGGAAACGGAAGGCGGTTATGCGAAGGAGTTGGCTGAAGATAAACAGGAACGTCAGCGCCAGGTGATTCACGAGCATGCAAAAAAATCAGATATTATTATTACTACCGCATTGATTCCCGGCAGACCCGCTCCGTTGCTCATAACCAAAGAGATGGTATACGATATGAAACCCGGTTCGGTGGTAGTGGATTTAGCTGCAGAACAGGGTGGAAATTGCGAATTGACTCAAGCTGGAAATATTTACATTACCAATGAAGTCAAAATTGTGGGACCGCTGAATCTGCCGAGCTATCTGGCACACCATGCCAGCCAGATGTATTCAAAAAACATGCTGGCTTTGTTGAATCACCTTCTTGATGAGGAAGGTAATCCGCAATTCGATTTTGAGGATGAAATCACTTTAAATACAACAATTACTCACCAGGGCGATATCATCAGCCCGATGTTAAAAGAAAATTTGAAATAAGAATGACCAAAATCCGAATTTTTTTCTACGAGCATTAGAGTTTCGAATTCGGATTAAAAAAACCAATCATTATGTCTGGACTTATATTTAATCTCTTTATTTTTGTTCTGGCTTCATTTGTCGGCTTTGAGCTGATCTCAAAAGTGCCACCCACACTTCATACACCGTTGATGTCAGGCGCTAATGCTATCTCCGGTATTACTATAATCGGTGCGCTGGTAGTAGCCGGACACGGTGGTGGGGATATCAGCGTGTGGATAGGCATGGCGGCCATCATTTTTGCGACCATTAATGTAGTAGGCGGATTTATGGTGACCGACCGCATGCTGGAAATGTTTAAAAAGAAGGATAAAAAACAATGAGTGAGTTTCTCCCTTCATCAGTACAAGCAATTCTGCCTGATTTAATCCAGCTTATTTACCTGATTGCTACAGGGATTTTTATTGTAGGAATCAAACGCCTTGGATCTCCCGCCACTGCCCGTTCGGGTAATCAGCTTGCCGCCCTGGGGATGTTTATCGGTGTTATCGTAACTCTGTTCGATCAACAGATAGTTACCTTCGAATATATTATAGGAGGTGTACTAATAGGCGGAGCTATCGGTGCTTTTGCTGCTAAAAAAGTAGAGATGACCGCCATGCCAGAAATGGTGGCGATTTTTAACGGTTTTGGCGGAGGCGCTTCGGCACTTGTGGCATGGGGTGAATTCAGCCGCATGGAAGCTACCTTTTTTGGGACGCAGGATTTGGTGACAATTGGTCTCAGTATTCTAATCGGTTCTATTACATTTACCGGAAGTTTTATCGCTTTTGGTAAGTTGAAAGGCTTTATCAGCGGGAATCCCATTACCTTTCCGGGACAAAATTATTTTAATGCTGCTCTGACTGTGAGTACTTTCGGACTCATCGCCTGGTTTACTATTGAACCCACCAGCCTGCTGGCTTTTTGGCTGATTTTCGGTATAGCTCTTTTCCTTGGAATACTTACCGTTCTTCCCATCGGAGGTGCGGATATGCCGGTTGTAATTTCATTGCTGAACTCCTATTCCGGGCTGGCAGCTGCAATGGCAGGTTTTGTCATCAATAACAACCTGCTGATCATCAGTGGGGCACTTGTGGGGGCTGCGGGATTAATCCTCACCAATATTATGTGTAAGGCCATGAACAGAACACTGGGGAATGTACTGTTTGGTGCCTTCGGCGGCGCCGATTCCACACGGGCAGGTCCGGCCACGGATACGGATAAAACCGTACGGGAGACGACACCAGCTGATGCGGCAATTCAATGCACATATGCTAAAAAGGTTATTGTTGTACCAGGCTATGGACTTGCTGTGGCACAGGCCCAGCACGTATTGAAGGAAGTGGTTGATAAACTGGAAAACAGTGGCGTGGAAGTTAAGTATGGTATACATCCCGTTGCAGGACGTATGCCAGGGCATATGAACGTACTTCTTGCCGAGGCAGATGTGCCATACGATCAGCTTTATGATATGGAGCAGATCAATCCGGAGTTTAAGACAACCGATGTTGTGCTTATTATCGGTGCCAACGATGTGGTAAATCCTGCGGCCAAAACCACCCCGGGCAGCCCTATTTACGGTATGCCGATTATGAATGTGGATGAGGCCGAGCGAACCATCGTATTTAAAAGAAGCCTCAGCCCGGGATTTGCAGGCATTGACAATGCCCTGTTTTATGAGGAAAGCAACCAGATGTTCTTTGGTGATGCCAAAAAGTCACTTCAGGCGCTGGGACAGGCACTGAATGAAGTTTAACTAACCAAAAAAATACTTATCCGTCCGGCCGCTGATTTCGCGGTCGGGCGGATTCGGAAGGGCTCATAACCTTTCCCTTTTGAACTCCAAAATCCTGCCCCATCGAACCCACCGGACGGCACACCCAGCCGCCCGATGGGAAGCTAACTACCCTTTAATCCACTTCCGCATCCTCCCCATATTCGCATTGCAAAAAGAAAGCAGATACTGGCAAAAATACCACAGCAGGTTATTACCAATATTAGTTGTGTTGGCAGGGCCGTATTCTCCGGTAAAGATATGATCCATCAACCACCGGTCCGTGGAGGACTAACCCGCATTTCTCACCAATAATATATTTGTGAGAAATGCGGGCTAAATCGATTTGCTGATTAGGCGGCCGATAAACTCTGCCTGTGCCGGATTAATCTTTTTCCTGGCTTCGAATGGATTGAAATATTCGATGCGGTCAATTTCGGGGAAGTCTTTCATCTTACCTGTGTCAGGCGGCCATTCCATTTCAAACATATTGCTTTCAAAGATAAAATCATCAGGAATTGCATACTCTACAGCCCAGGCATGCACTGTTTTTCCGCCTTTCTGTTTTATGTATCCCAGAGAGAGATACTTCCCTTCCGGTACAAATCCCACTTCTTCTTCAAATTCTCGTTTGGCTGCATCAAGAAGGTCCTCATCCGGATCGACTTCGCCTTTTGGAATAGACCAGGCTCCTTCATCTTTATTCTGCCAATAAGGTCCGCCCGGATGTGCCAAAAGCACCTGCAGGCTCGGTTTACGCCTGTACAACAGGATTCCCGCACTGATATTCGACATATTGATAAATATTGATTAATCTGTAGTAGTTTTTCATACTAATAAACGGGATAGATATGAAAAAGAATATTTTTGTATGGATTATGGGTGGTATAATGGTGGTTGCCGGTGCTTTTTTTATTCCGGAACAGTCGGGAAGCATGTGGCCCTCTGTCATATTAAGCAGTGTAGCTGCTTTTCTCTATACAGTAGTTTTTTCTTTTGTATGGCTGAAGGAAATTGAATCATCAGTTAAGAGAAAAGCGATTGGATGGACACTTACTGTTTTGGTTGTTTTTTCCTTTGCATCAGCTGCTATAAGCTATGAAGGAAGCAGCCGGCAAACCGATCTTTTGCCTGAAATTCGTACTACTATTGAGACGAATATTGCGGAAACGTATATAAAAGAGCCTTTGCTAAAGACCCTTAGGGCTTATCGTGTAGAGCGTGAGAGTGATGACATATCTCTGGAATCGCTTTTTAAATCCAGCTATGATTCACTGATTACCAATGACGGCATATTTACACATAGCGATCTTAAAGATGATGCAACGTTGACTATCTATGTATCCCAAATTAATTCAGACAGCGTCTCACTGATTGCAGAGTCGGAGTATATTGACGGTAGAGATCCTGAATTTCAAAATTTTTCGGGTAATGCGGGGCAGTATCAAACAAAAGGAATTTTAACAAAGGAGGGAGTGCATTATGAGCGAACAAACTAAGTTTTACCGAATGTTGCCATGGGCTGTTGCGATTATAATTGTAATAGCTGTTATATCAACAGCTTCTTTCTTCAACTTCAGTGGGCTTAATATCTATAGTTTTACACCTTGGGAAAATGCACAGGTCATAGATACTTTGAAGGCAATTAATGAGTTCGGAGAAGGTATACCTGATACGGCTGCGTATTGGGAGGGCAGAATTGCTGCATTGGCCGGTTTGATCGTGTTGTTTGTTATTGGGCCCTCCTTGTGGATATACAGTGAGATTCTAAACCAGGCGAAGGAGATTTCGTCCAGAGATGATGAGCTAAAAAAAGGATTTGCATGGTACGCCGGCGTAATGATTATAATTGCAGGATTGCTTTATGCTGTTCCCGTTACGGCCGTGAAAGGGTATCAGTTTCAGAATACCTGGGATAGTGCGGCAAAAAGTAAAAATATTGATGAACTTCGAAGCCAACTTACTAAACTGGCTTTTGATGCCGCTGAGCAGTATTACCTGTCATTTAATTCAGATAAAGAGGGTAGTTTCCATTCTATTGCCAAAAAAAGTACGGAAGGGTCCATTACACTCCCGGATTTAGACAATTTTGCAAGAGCAGATAGTTCAAAAAACTCATTTGTACTTGCCCCGATACAGTCAGACAGTATAGTAACGATCTATGGAGTTGGTTACGAAGAAGGACCCGATCCCGAATTTGAGAATGCCAATGGCAAGCAGGGAATGCTGCAGATTGCCGTTGAAGTAAATCCAATCAACGGAATTTTTAAATTTGCCAGGGAAAATACCAATGTGCGCTGAAAAATTACATCCGGTTCCAGATCCCATCAGGAATTACTTTTAACAGCCAGGCAATCAGCCGCCAGCGTTGGGTAATATAAGCGTGATCACTTTTTTGTTCTATGGTGTCGGCCATTTGTCCGGCGGCTTTTTCAGCAGTCGCCACCCAAAACATATTATTCCTGTTCCGGGTCATTTCAGAATCGACAAATCCCGGTTGCAAATCGGTAACCGTGATATCAGTTTTGGAATGATTGGCTTTCTGGCGGTAGCCCTGCAGATAATTCCGGACAAAAGCTTTTGAGGCGTTATATGGTGCTGAAAGTCCCCACCCGAACATGCTTGCTATAGAAGAAACCCCCACCACCTGGCCATGTCCCTGCTGCTCAAAATAGCTGAAGCTTTCGCTGGCCAGATTAACAAAACCACGGATATTTACATCAACGACCTGAAGCTCTGTTTCCCGGTCGTTTCCTTTTTTAAGATTTGATATTCCGGCATTGAGCACAATAATATCCATCCCTCCCATATCCCGGATCAATTGGTGAAGCCGGATAACAGAGTCTCTAAGCCGGGTAACATCCATAAAAGACGGAAAAATTCTTTCTCCCAATTCATCTTTTAAATTTTGCAGGTGGTGTATGCGGCGTCCTGTCACACCAACACTGTAGCCCCTGGAATGCATCTCTTTGGCCAGTGCCCGCCCGATACCTGTAGTTGCACCGATTATAATCACCTTTTTTTCTGTATGTGAACTGTTTGAGCGCAAAATTTAATTTTCTTTATAAATATGGATATGTGGAGCATGCGTGGTGGGTTTGGAGGCACAATCCTGATTTCAACCCGAAATTCATTATTAACATAATGCTAGTTTAAATATGCAGATTTTTCATCGTAAATCTTTTGATAAATTTACTTGCTCTGCAAACACATTGATCCAGCCCGGGTGATGATTACCCGGAGTTCGATACAGGGAAGGATGTATAATTTCGCCCAAAATTACAGTGGAATCCACAAGCCGGGGCCCCGGCCGGTTAAAATAGTGGTTGCCATCGGCCACATACACCTGTTTATTTTGCACGGCCCTTAACTTATTCCAACCACTACGGGAGGTTAAGCTTACAATTTCTTTCGCGGTTTGATCAACGGAATACCCACACGGGATAATCATAATAATTTTTGGATCCAGCTTCAGGACCTCTTTCCATTCAATCATCGGGGAATGTTCCCCGGCACGTCCGGCCAGGGAATACCCTCCGGCAATCTGGATTAGTTCGGGCATCCAGTTTCCGGCAGCCATCAGCGGTTCCAGCCATTCGAGGCAAAGTACCCCGGGCATCTGCAGATTACGTGTTTTTTCTTCAAAGCTTTTGAGCTGCTCTTTCATTGAGCGGGATAATTCTCCGGCTTTTTTTTCCACTCCGATAGCCCGGCCTATAGTCTCAACTGAGTCCAGCACTTCGTGAATATCAGTCGGAGATACTGATATAACTTTTACCGTATCCCCCAGGTTCTCATGAACTGCCGATTTAACCTCATCTTCTGAGGCTGCACATACTTCACAATGATTCTGCGTAATAATAACATCCGGCTCAAGTTCTGCAAGTTTTTTGGCATCCACGCGATATACAGATAATCCTTCCTGCAGAAGTGCCTTTACCCTTTGATCAAGTTCATAGCTGGTACCGTCAGGATTAAACTTCTCTTCGGTACAAGCCGGCAGTTTTTGCACAGAGGATGGAAAATCACATTCATGAGAGCGACCCACAAGGGCTTTTTCCAAACCCAAAGCGCAAATAATTTCAGTAGTGCTCGGTAAAAGAGATACAATTCGCATAGATGCTCCAGGAGCCTGAATTTGCTGTAAAAATCCCACAAACAAAATACCATTCTATTTTTAGAATCATAAAATAAGAACAGCAATATTTGGTGGTTTAGACAGATCACTTTTTCAGCATTTCTCACCAAGCCCCGATGCTTCGAGGGGCTGGATGCAAGCCGAAAAGGGATAGCGCATAGAGCCAAGCGCATAGCGCAGGAACAACGCCTGCTATACCCCGACACCTGCTGTCGGGGCCATGCGCTTTGCCCTTTGCCGTCTCCTCAACAGAAGTATTGAATCCGAGAAAAAGATGATGATTCAGTTCAACCCCGGGTTAACACACCGGGAGTTATGAAATCGGGATTCTTTGCAATAAAAGAAACGATCACAGGTTATCTACTTTTAAATCGAGACAATTTATCATTATATTGATAAAACTAAGCACCGTAGATCCTTTAACTTAAATCCAATAAAATATATATGAAACTTTTCAAACATACTGTGCCATTTGTTGTAGCTATGCTATTGATGGTCAGTTCTGTCGTAGGGCAGGGGCAACAGATGCAACAACAGCAAATTGACCCTGACAGCATCACTGATGAAGAGCTGGAGACCCTTGCTACCATTGTCGATGAGTCACAAATTATCCAGGAAGAAACTCAGGAAGAATTGGAAACGATTCTGGATGAAGAAGGCATGGAAATGGAGCGTTTTCAGGCAATTATGATGAGTCAGCAGAATCCTCAGGATTCAGCAGATATGACCGAGGAAGAAGAACAAACCATTGAGGAAATCCAACCAAAGCTGATGAAAATCCAGCAGGAATCACAGCAGAAATTTGTCCAGATAGTTCAGGATAATGGAATGGAGCCGCAACGGTTTCAACAGGTAATGCAGGCCGTCCAAAGCAACCAGGAAGTAGCCCAGCGATTCCAGGAAATTGCCGCTGATACCACTGAAGGAGTGAACTAAATTAAAAAGACTATACAATTCAGTTAAAGTCCGTGCCGATATGGGTACGGACTTTCTTTATTTGCTTATCCATTTGTTGTCCTCAATGTAAAACCGCCACGGTCGCTTTGCATGTTTGCCGGCGTAGTCAACGCCAATTCTGGTCGCCGATTTTATTTTACTTTTCTTTATCGGAATATTTCGATCTTCAATCCAGATGGTATCTCCCCTTAAATCTGTGCCATATAAATCGGTGGTAATACCCAGTGCCTGAGTAAGGCGTCCCGGCCCTCCTGTCAATGACGGGGTAACATCTTTCCCATTGCGACGCTGAAGCATCTTATTTTTTCCGTCCTGTGGTTCGATAGCACGTATGAGTACGGCATCTGCCAACCCATTAATATTGGTAACAACATTAAAAAGATGGTGGATTCCATAACACAGGTAAATATAGGCAACACCACCCTCCTGGTACATAATTTCTGTTCGTTCGGTGCGGCTGTTATTTGCGTGACAGGCTTTATCGTTTCGGCCACAGTATGCTTCTGTCTCAACAATGATTCCGGAAGTTAGCGGTGATTCACCGATTTGTGAACAGAGTACCTTGCCGATCAGCTGCCGGCTGATTTCAACGACATCAGGCCGCCGATAGAAGGAAAGTGGAAGTTTATTTAATGACATAGGATATGAAAAAAATTTGGAAGTATATAGCTAAGTAGTTTAAGTTGCCAGTTATAACAATGACCGGAGTAATCACAACTGGCAAACCACTACGAAATCATGGTATAGGGGTTTTTCGTCGGAGGTTCTCCCTCTATAAAAACTTTTTGATAGGCACGTGCCACAATTGTAGAAAGTACGAATAACAACGCTGAATAAAACGCCCATACACCAATGATGACCAGGATTGTGTATCCCTGGTAAAAGTGCCGGTAAGCACGAAATGCATAATCCAGGTATATACCAACCCCGTATTTTGCAATTTCAAAAAGTACCGTGTATACAACAGCACCAAGCATCGCTACTTTCGGTTGCATGCGTTTTTCGCTGATGAACCTGAATATAGTATAGAACAGAAAAAGAGTAAATATTACGGGTATTACAATATTGAGAAACTCATAGATCCAGCTAATTTCAATAGTCAGATCTGTATATGGCAGGGCAATCTTCTGGATTGAAAAAAGTGATACAAGGGAAATAGTGAGACTAAAAAATATAAATATGCTGCCCACCAGCCCAAAGGTGAAGAAATTGTAAATCATTTCAAGGATGGGATGCCGCCGGTCTTCAATTTCAAAAATAATAAATACGACATGTTTGATTGTATGAAACAGACCCTGGGAGAAGAAGATCAGCACGATAATACCGATAATACCAAAAATTCTCCTGGCGCCGATCAGTGGATTTAATAAAGTTTCAATGGTAACGGCGCCACGAAAGATATCACCGCTTTGCGATTCATAGGTGAAGCTGGGAAAGAGCTCACGTCCATATCGCAGAATTTCGTTAAAGGCTTCATCATATGACAGCACATAGCCGATTATAGAAATAAGCAACAGTGTAAAAGGAATGGCACAGATAAACAGATTAAAGGTAATAGCGGAAGCATTAAAGAATACATCTTTTTTTATTACCAGGTCTACGATGAGCCGCCAGAAATTCTTATACTTCTGCACTATATATAGATCGTTGTAAGATTTAAATAAGTGAGCATAATTTAAGGGCTGAATGTTATTTATGCTAATGATAATAGGCAGAGCGCATGGCCCAAAGAGCATAGCGTTCTCATTTTTTATCCGTCAGCCGGCGGACCATGCCCTATGCGTTTTGCATTTCGAGCAATTATTTTTAATAGTTTAACATGTAACTTAATAGCACTAGTTTCATATAACCAAAGTTTCCATCTCAATGAGTACTAAGAACAAGTCGCAAACGCCATTGATGCGGCAATACCATCATATTAAGGAGAAGCATCCGGGTACCATACTTCTTTTCCGGGTCGGCGACTTTTATGAAACATTTGCTGATGATGCAGAACTTGTAAGCGGGGAACTTGGAATAACACTGACAAAACGGAACAATGGCGGAGACCAGACGCCTCTGGCCGGTTTCCCATATCACGCTCTGGACACTTATCTTCCCAAACTGGTCAAAAAAGGCTATCGTGTTGCTGTCTGTGAACAAATTGAAGATCCTTCCGCCGCTAAAAAGGCGGGTCGAAAGGTCGTGGACCGTGAAGTCACGGAAATTACTACACCCGGCGTTACGATGTCGGAAAAGCTGCTCGAACACAAACGCAATAATTATGCAGCCGCTGTTTTCCTGAATGGTGATACGGCCGGGGTTTCCTTTTCGGATGTCTCAACGGGAGAATTTGCTCTCAGTCAAGTGGATAAAGAGGAATTGAACGATATGCTTCAGTCCATTTCTCCCGCCGAACTTTTACTTCCGCAAACCCTCAAAAACAAGGTACCCGAACTTCTGCTCGATTATAACATTACTTTTATTGAAGAGTGGGTTTATGAGGGGGATTACGGATATAATTTGTTGACGGATCATTTTGAAACGCATTCTCTCAAAGGTTTTGGAGTTGAGGAACTGAAGACCGCACATATTGCCGCCGGGGCACTGATGCATTATATCCAGGAGACACAGAAAGCCTCGCTCGGGCATATCAAGCGGATCCAGGCCTTCGAAAATAAAGAGTATATGTCGCTGGATAACTCCACCAAACGAAACCTGGAGCTGATTACCAGTATGCAGCAGGATGGTTCGGAAGGTACGCTTGTTTCAATACTGGATGATACCTGTACGGCAATGGGCGGGCGTCTTATGCGGAAATGGATCATGCGTCCGCTGAAGCGCATGAAATCAATTCGTGAGCGCCTGAACGCTGTGGAAGCACTGAATGTAAATCACGAAGTACGGGAAAACCTGCGAGAAGAGCTCGACCAGGTGGGCGACCTGGAACGTCTGATCTCCCGGATCTGTGTGGGACGTGCAAACGCCCGTGACCTTATGCAGCTTAAATTATCACTTGCTCAAATTCCGCGCATCAAGATGCAGTTCAGTCAGCTCGATGAACCCCTGCTTAATGATATACTGGGAAGATTGAAGCTGTTGATTGAAGTACAGGAGCGCATTGAAAAAGCTATTATCGAAGACCCACCCGCCAGTGTAAGAGATGGCGGTATGTTCAATGACGGGTTTAACGAAGAGCTGGATGAACTGCGGGAAATAGCGCGGAACGGCAAAAAATATATCGCCAAAATAAAGGAGGAACTGGCGCAGGAAACGGGTATAAGTTCGCTGAAGATCGGCTATAATAAAGTCTATGGCTACTATATTGAGGTGACCAACACTCACAAGGAAAAAGTGCCCGAGCATTTTATCAGGAAGCAGACGCTGGTCAATTCCGAACGCTATATTACACCCGAGCTGAAGGAGGTTGAAGAGAAGATCCTTTCTTCCGAAGAGCGAAGCAAGACGCTCGAATATGAATTATTTGAAGAGCTGCGCCTGTATGTAGCCGAATTCGCCGAGGATGTGCAACAGGTGGCACAGGCCCTGGCTCAGCTCGACTGCCTTCAGAGTTTCGCCGACGTGGCTTACCGCAATAATTACTGCAAACCGGCTATTGCCGATGACCAGATAATCGATATCACAAAAGGACGTCATCCCGTTGTTGAAAAGACGCTGCCCCCGGGGGATCCCTTTATTCCCAATGATATCCATCTTGAAAACGATGACGAACAGATTCTGATCATTACCGGACCTAATATGGCGGGTAAGAGTATTATTCTCAGACAGACGGGCTTGATTGTACTATTGGCCCAGATCGGCTGCTTTGTGCCTGCCGAAGAAGCCTATATTGGACTCGTGGACAAGATATTTACACGCGTCGGTGCTTCCGACAATCTTGCGGCGGGAGAAAGCACTTTTCTGGTGGAGATGAACGAAGCGGCGAATATCCTCAATAACGCCACTCGTAATTCCCTGATTCTGCTGGATGAGGTGGGCAGGGGAACCAGCACGTTTGACGGTCTCAGTATCGCCTGGGCACTGGCAGAGTATCTTCACAATCAGCCGTCGGTGGCTGCCAAAACGTTGTTTGCTACCCATTACCACGAGCTGAATGAGCTGGAAAATATGTATGAGCATATCGTTAATTATAACGTGCAGGTAAAAGAGCACGATGGCAAGGTAATTTTTCTGCGGAAGCTGGTGCGTGGCGGCGCCGACCACAGTTACGGCATCCAGGTAGCCGATATGGCCGGGCTGCCGTCGATTGTCATTGAACGAGCCAGGGAGATTCTCAAAAACCTGGAGAGCCACAGCCTTGACCTCACCGACAGCAACGGCACGCTCGAAGAGGGAGCCAGGAAAAAGAAGCAGGCAGTTAAGAAAGCTGCCAAAAATATGGACAAGCAGGAGCCGATAGATCAGATGTCGCTGTTCCAGACACAGCTCGACCCGAAAGTCGAGCAGCTAATCGACAAGCTGGAAGCATGCGATCCCAACCGCATGACGCCCATCGAATCACTGATGCTGGTTTCTGAATTGAAGAAACTGGTGGAATAGAAACGAAAGAATGGAACACGAATGACGCAGATCAGACGAATAATCACGGATATCTGCGTCATCTGCGCTCCAAACAGATTTTAATCCCAAAAAACATTGAAAACCTCCGCCAAATATATCGCCGATCGTATTCGCCTGATGATCGCCACCAAGCAGTTTCAGGTGGGTGAAATGTTGCCGTCTACGCGTGAACTGGGTCAGCAGCTGGAGTCGAGTTTTCACACCGTTCGCAAAGCTTATCACATCCTGGCTGATGAAGGTCTGATACGGGGTGAGCGGGGCAGGGGCTTTATCGTTGAGCGTCAAAATACGCTGTTGGACAAGGCAGACCGGCTTGAAGTCGGTGCCGAGAAAATGAGATCATTGCTGGAAGAGCTGATCGGCTACGGACTGGATGAATCCGAAATTGACGAATTGTTCCAGGAGCAGCTCAGCTTTATGGACTGGCCCGACCGCATCGAAACCTGTGCCAGTATCGGGGAGACCAATGAGCTTGGGAATATGCTGGCCGACGCTATCAAGAAAGAAGTGGGAGTGCGAAGCAGGGTATTAAATGAAAACCAGTATAATGAGACCGTCAAATATGATGCGCTGTTCGTTCCTGTGCAACTGGTAAACAGTTTCCGGGATTTTGCGGAAACCGGGCGGTTGCTGCCGATTGTCTATAACATCAATCCCGATACGCTGCTTTCGATAGTTGACCGTGCGGCAATTGAAACCATCGGCCTGGTAACAACGGAGGATAAGACAATAACAAAGATCATCGGTGAACTGAAGGCTAGTATCAGGTTCGGGGGTTCTTTTGTAGCAGGTGCTACTTATGGTAAATCATTGCCCCTGTTTGTTCGGGAGACAGATCTTATATTGTACACCTCACAGAGCGCGAAACTGGTTGAGGAAAAAATACCTGAACGAAGACGTATTCAGCTGGAATATACTATTTCGGAACAAAGCGCCAGTACGATCCGGGCCGAACTTTGGGATCAATAGCGGGAAAGGAAAGTGAGAGATGAGAAGTTAAAGCTTTGCCTTTTATTTTAACCATGTTAAAATTATGATGAGAATAGGTTAACCGTTCAAAATGAACAAGAAAAAAATAAAAAAACTTATTAAGCGTGCGCTGGAGGCTGTAGAAGCCGAAATTGAGATAGTGCGGGAAAGACCTGCCCATGATGTTTTGTTCGATGGCAAACGCAAGGAAAATCATCCGCCCGGGGTTTTTTATTATGAGTTTGAATCCCATAATACCTCTATGCGATTTGCAGAGGTGATTCGCGGGGAGATGGAGGATTATGAAAAAGAGCTGGAGCTTTACCCGGTTGAGATAGGAGATGAAAAGATCGTATTGCATTTCCCTCACAATTTTGGAAAGTCACTGAAAAAAGTAAGCCTGGAATGGGAAAATGATTTCGTACTCCGGAAACTCCGGACAGAGCTGGAACAGCTGCTTGAATCGAATTCAAAAGATGAACGGGAACGAATGGCTCACCTGTTCTATCCCGACCGCTACAAGCACCACAGCAAGGATGAGGAGATCAGGGTGCTGGATGACAGCAAACGAAATAAATATCAGCTTGAAGCCCTGATGAAGGCCCTTCAAAATAAGGTGCTCTATGTATGGGGACCGCCGGGAACGGGTAAAACCTCGACACTCGGATTTATGATCGCCAACTACCTGATTAAAGGTAAACGGGTACTATTCGCGACCAATACCAACAGAGCTGTTGATGTCGGCTTGTTGAGTGTCCTTGAAGCGCTAACGGCTGTGGAGAAAGAACATCTCGAAAAAGATGTGACCCGTTTCGGTGAAATGGCCCTGGAAAGCGAGCGACTGGAAGAGGTGCTTTTTGACAAATATATCCGGGAAAAGCAGGAACAGCAAAAAGAGAAGGCCGCGCGCCTCCAGAATGTCCTGGGTAAATACCAGAAGCTGCAAAGTGAGATCGACAACCTGATGTCGCACGGTGAAGATGTGCCGCAGGAACTTAATGATGAGATCAATATGCTGGGCGAACGGCTGGATGAACACGGCGGAGAAGCGGAAGTAGAGGAGAAGATTGAACGGCTGATAACCGTCAGTGAACGCTTTGAGCTGGAACGGAAGCAGCTCGTAGCTACTACGCTGGCAAAGGTTTGTACGTCCGATCTGTTCGACGGACAACAATTCGATGCTGTGGTTATAGACGAAGCTTCAATGGCAAACCTGCCCTACCTGATGGTACTGGCCTCCAAAGCCAAAGATCATGTTGTGGTGGTGGGAGATCCGATGCAGTTGCCGCCGATAGCATTGACAAATAACAAACAGGCACGGAAATTCCTGGAAGAGGATATCTTTACTTTCGTATCGAAAGCTAAAAGTACTGAGGACCTGTTTACCTGGCATGATCAGAACCGTTCGTTAACCACCTTTTTTGATACGCAATACCGGCTCAACAAGGATCTGGCGGAGATTTTAAGTACTGTGTTTTATGAAGGCAGGCTTAAGACTGCGAAAGCGGATCCTTCGCCGATTGTCAATGGAAGCAAAGAGCGGAAGAGTTCACCGACTGTAAATTTAATCGACAGCCAGAAGTACGGACCGGAACTGAGACAAAAAGATGATTCACGGGGATTTAGTCCGCTGAATGAAGTGCATGCCATATTGATTGTCAAGATGGTAAGAAGACTGATGCTTAAGCAGCACATTCCGGTTGAGGAAATAGGTATTATCGTCCCTTTCCGGAATACGGTCTATGAGATCCGGCAGAAATTGTATGAAGAAAACCTGGGGATGATCGAGGTCGGAACCATCCACACCTTTCAGGGGCGGGAAAAGGAAGTGATTATTTTTGATACCGTGATGAGCGGCGAAACGCAATACGGCCGCAAACGCCATTACTCCGTTCGGCCGTTTGACGAAGAAAAGAACGGACTGGCAGTACCGAGATTGCTTAACGTCGCTTTTTCGCGAAGTAAAGAACGTCTGGTTATTTTGGCGGATATGGATCACATTCATAAGATTTACGGGAATAAGTTATTGGGTAAATTGCTGGACAGGATGTAGGTTTGGTATCAGATACCAGATGCTTCGTCTGTGTCGGAGCATACCTGGCTGGTTCAAGCGTCCACGCTTGAACCTTAATGCTGTCACCAACGCCCGATGGTGCCACTCAATTACTCAGTATCAAAACTCAATCCTTTCTTTCATCTAGAAGTCGTCTTCGTTGTACCTGTCAGCCAGTCGTTCTTCATTTGCACGTTCAAGATGGGCGATCTTTTCCGGGTCGGGTGAAGCCACCGTCATTTCACGTTTTCCCAGCGCACCGCGGGTACGGGCAATTTTCCATCCCGCCCAGGCCATAGCCCCACGGGCTGCGGAGGCCGCACTGTAGGTCGTCAATACTGCGTCACCGGAACTCCACGACTTTAATTTTTTAAAAACTTCACCGGTCCATAATTCTTTATTGGCATCGGGAGAAAAAGCATCATGAAAGATATAATCGGCGGCTATATTATCGGGATTATAATCTTCAAAAAACCCTTTAAAGAGGTTGAGAGTGATATTGGGATGAACCTCAAACTCATTATACTCATCAGAAAGATCATTGAAAATCTCTGTCACAACAGGTACCAGATCGGGATGGGAGATATGCTCTCGGAAGTTGAATTTTTCAGCGATACCGGGTTTCAACGGATACGCTTCGATCGAATGGTAGGTAATTTGAGCAGTTGATCCGGTACTCAGATAATAATCCATCAAAAGAAGCAGGTTCAGACCTGTTCCGAATCCGATTTCAAGGATTTCCATTTTATCCCGCTGCTTCAGATCTTTAAGCAGCTTGGTCTGTTCAAAAAAAACATACCGGCTTTCCGCAACAGCACCGTTGGGATTGTGATAATGCTGGTTGAAATGCTTTGAATAAATCGTATGAGAGCCATCGCGCGTTTCTACAATTTCGGTCTCGGTTCGATAAACGTCGTCATTCTTTTTCATTGGGAGCAATATTTACGTTACCATATCCACAATTGATAACGATAGGAATGCCTCCTCCGTTTATGGTACCGTTAATTCTGCCTTTGTTACTGGTCCCGTTCAAGTGGAATCCGTTATCCAGACTTACAGAGGTGCCTGATATATCCAGGTCAGCCGGAGTTTGACCAGGGATGAGAAGTTTCACATTGCCTGCCGATGTCGAAAATTTGAGAGGTCCGTCAGCTTTAAGCAGGGTTGCAGATATATTTCCGCCGGAAGTTTTGGCATCGACACTGCCGGTAAGTTCTGAAATATTGATATGTCCACCACCCGTTTTGACTGAAAGAGATCCATTGGCTTTTTGGATTTTAATATGACCTCCTGCCGTTTCCAGCGAAACATCACCGCCTATTTCATCACTGGTTATATGTCCGCCCTGCGTTTTGGCACTGGTTCGGCCATCCACCATGCTTAAAGTTATATGTCCACCCATTGTTTTGAAATCCTGATCACTGTTCAGGTGATTTGCAGAAATATGTCCGCCCGAAGTTGAAGCTTGAACACGTACGTTCCGGGGAATCGACAGCGTGGTCTCAAGATTCAGCCCGTCAGATATTCTCGAATCTTCGGGGGCATGTAATTTGAAAGTTGCACCCGGAGGATTCAATTGTTTACTTATTTTTAGTTTTTTCTCAAATTCATCGGCATTATTCATTTCACCCGTTGCGCGAACGGTAATTTCACCTGTTTCACCATCGGTTCCCACCACATTGATATTGCCAAAACCGAGATCCAGATCCATTGATTCAATATCGGCAATCGGAAATGATTCCTGGAATACATATACACCCGGACTTACTTCGCTCCAGGCTCCCTCTGAAATATTGTAATCTTTGTTAATATATACCTTTCGATCCTGGAGCTTAACTTTGAAATCAGCATTCTCAATTTTTTGAAGTTCTTTTTCGAGGTTCTCAAGTGACTGATTAACCGTACTTTCAACATCGGCATTGTTTAATTTCTCTTCTATGAGGTTATCAATATTTTCCAGATGTATTTCCAGGTTTTCCAGATTTCTGAGATTTTTTAAATTTTTCAGATTTTCCAGGTTCTTCAGATTCTCAATATTTTGGAGATCGATAACGAATGAATTGGGAAAAGGAGCATCTGGATGCGGGGGGGACTCGGGATGTGAGAAATCAGCGGTACGATGCCTATGGTCGCTGGGTGAATCTCGGTTCAACAGGAAGATGGCTATACCGATAAACGTGATGCCGGCAAGAACGATTTCCCAGGATATTCTTCGATTGTTCATACACTTACATTATCATAATTATTTCTTTTTCCTTATGCAGAATGTCTACGGTAAAGCTGTAAGGATTGTTGCGGAAATAGAAAACATACCTGTTTTATTTATCTATATTCAATCTATTATTATTAAAGCTTCATTTTCGTTATCAATAAACCGTCATTAAGTTTATGGATCTGAGAAATATTATAACACGGGCCCAAAAATATCATTCCAATATGATAGAAATGCGGAGACATCTGCATCGTCATCCGGAATTGAGTTACCAGGAGTTTGAAACAACTGAATTCATCATTGAAAAGCTGGAATCACTTGGTATTCAGGTTGACCGGCCGCTGGAGACAGGCTGCATAGGAGTCCTGAAAGGTGGAAAATCTTCGGACCGGGTAGTTGCCTTGCGTGCCGATATTGATGCTTTACCAATTCTGGAAGAGGGTGATCATAAAAAGGAGTTTATTTCCCGGAATGAAGGTGTGGCTCATTGCTGCGGACATGACAGTCATACGGCTAATCTATTAGGCGTTGCGCGCATATTATCAGAATTGAAAGAAGAAATTGAAGGTACTGTTCTGCTTATCTATCAGCCGGGAGAGGAAAAACTGCCCGGTGGCGGACGCCTGCTCTGCGAGACAGGATATCTGCAGGAAAAGGGGGTTGACGTTATTTATGGATTGCATTCAAATCCCAACCTGGCGCCTGGTAAAATTGCATTGCGTAAAGGTCCGTTGATGGCGCGTCCCGATGAATTCAGAATTGAGGTTATCGGTCAGGGTGGACATGCGGCTTCCCCGCATCAGGCGAAAGATCCGATTGTAATGGCTTCACAGATTGTAAATCAGCTGCAGACGATTGTAAGCCGCAGTGTAAATCCCACCGAACCTGCCGTGGTCACCGTAGGAAAGATTGCGGGCGGATCCGCCCATAATATCATTCCCGAAAAAGTAGAAATGCTCGGTACCGTACGTACTTTTTCGCAGGAGACAGCCGATATGATCAAAAACAGGATCGAACAGATTGTGAAAAGCGTGACAGAAGCTGCGGGTGGCCGTTATGAATTTAATTTTGACTATGGCTATCCGGCCGTCAGTAACACCGGCTGGGCAACGGATATTGTAATTAATACGGCCGGGGATCTTATTGGAAGCGAAAATGTGGTAATGCTTGATGAACCGATTATGGCTGGTGAAGATTTCGCTTTCTACCAACAGTATTTTCCCGGTGTTTTCTTTTTCCTGGGAAGTGGCAGTGAGGGAACAGAATCCACCTATAGCTGGCACCATTCCAAATACAATATCGACGAGGAATGTTTTACCACCGGAGCTGCATTAATGGCATCACTCGTATTTCAACCCCTTCCGGAAAACAAAAAGCAGTAATGAGTTATACCGCTTCATACTGGGAAAAAGACAGCCTGCTCAAATCTTATGATGTGATTATAGTGGGAGCAGGAATTGTCGGCCTGATGAGTGCTTTATTCTATAAGCAGGAGCATCCGGCCGCACGGGTCACTGTTATTGAACGGGGCTTTTTACCTAAAGGTGCAAGTACCCGGAATGCAGGTTTCGCCTGTGTAGGCTCTATTTCCGAGCATATTGCTGATACGGATCTGGAATCCGAAAGTAATATAAAAAAGCGAATCAAGAGGCGTCATGAAGGATTGAAACTGCTCCGGAAAACGCTGGGTGATAAGGCGATCGGCTATGAAGCCTGCGGGGGACGTGAACTGTTTACATCACAAGAGGCATTTGAGAATTCAGCTTCACAGATAGAAAGATTCAACGGCTGGATGAGTGATCTTTTGGGTGAGGAAGATGTTTACAAAACGGACACCCTTAATGGGTATCCCGTGATTTATAACCGGCTTGAAGGGGCGCTGCATCCGGGCAGAATGATGCAGGAGCTTATTCATCGTATCGGACTACAAGGTGTGGAGGTCAAGTGGAACAGCAGTGTTGAGGATATATCTCCGGCGGGAGTTATTACTCTGTCCGGCGGACAACAACTTGAAGCAAAAAAAATATTGATAGCAGCGAACGGTTTTGTCAAAAGACTGTTGCCGGATTTGGAAATTAAACCCGCCCGGGGTTATGTATTTGTAACGAATGAAATCCCCGAAATGCCATGGAAAGGGATTTTCCACCATGACAATGGCTATATCTATTTCCGAAATATCAATGATCGTCTGCTGATCGGCGGAGCACGTAATCTGGCGGTAGACGAGGAAACGACCGATCAATTTGGCACCAATCAACAAATAAAAGATCACCTGGTGCATTTTGTGGATGAGGTTCTCGAACTGCCGGGAAGCTGGCAAATCGAGCATGAATGGTCGGGAATAATGGGATTTACCTCTACTAAAACACCGATCGTAAAACAGCTCGACAAACACCGCTTTGTAGCGTCGGGACTCAGCGGAATGGGGATTGCCATAGGGAGTGAGATCGGCAGGAAGGCGGTGGCACTATTAAATTCGAAATCCGAATGATCAAAATTCGAAACGGCAGCTCTTGTTTAAATACCCAGCCCTCTAACAAAAAAAGAAATATATTCTACATTCAACTGAGAAATAAACAAAAACCACGGATGTTTCGAATTTTGGTCATTAGTGCTTCGGATTTCGGGTTTTTGGTCATTCGAATTTCGAATTTTTAAACTCCCTGTATAACTCCAGCAGTTCATTCAGCATCATGGCTGTTGCCCCCCAAAGGGGCACCTGATGTACGTCCCAGTATGGTACGCGATAGGTGTATTTGCGAAGATCCCAATTCTCTACTGTGAGATTTTTTTTGAGTAGCAGTGTATCCAGTTTGATCGTGAACACTTCTTCAACTTCGGGAGGAAAGAGATTAAACACCGGTTCGTTTTCCAGAAAACCTACCACCGGATGAACACGATTATTGGAATGCTCCACGTAAAGTTCGCTGAGTTCACCGATTACGGAAACAGAATCTGGCGAAATTCCAATTTCTTCATTAGCCTCTCTGAGAGCGGTTTCAATGATCGTCTCACCCGGTTCAGCCCCTCCGCCCGGAAAGCTGATTTGTCCGCCGTGTTCTATATCGTTGCTTCTCAGGGTCAAGACCAGTTCCAGTTTATTTTCATTATCCGGGAAAAGCAGGACAAGAACACTGCTCCGGTTGGCATCTTCGGGTGCCTTTATTTTGCGGGGTCGCCCACCTGAAGTCGGTTCAGGTGCCATCTTGAGCTGGGCCTCTTTGCCAGGCAGATTTTCTTTCAATCGTGACTCCAAGTAAACTTTAAAATCGTGCATTGCAATGGCTGTACAGTTTAGAATAGAAAAGATAGAAGATATTAAAAACTCATATCAACAGATAAAAAGATTAGCTTTTTTAAAAATTCAGGGTAATGACGGTGATGACGCAAATAATTTTTCTCCCGCCCGCGTAGAGTACAACAACGTATGGACTGTTTCGGCTACGGATGAAAGTGATGTGTTCGCTTCATTTTCGAACTGGTCGGGACCGACCGATCCGACGATTGAATTTGCGGCACCCGGCGTTTCCCTACTTTCACTCTGGGAAAACGGCGGAACAAATACCATCAGCGGTACGTCGATGGCGAGTCCTCATGTAGCAGGCGTTCTTCTGGTAACCGGTGGAAACCCCGGAAGTAACGGATCCGCAAGCAGCGATCCTGATGGAGATCCTGATCCTATTGTCTCTAATTAAAATCAGGTTCTGAATCTGTGAGAAAAGCACCCGGGATACTCTCCGGGTGCTTTTCTATTTTCAGGAGGAAGAGAAGACATCCATAACTTTAGTTTTTAAAGAAAAATGTTAGTCTGTACATTTAAGGCGCTTTAAATTTATTAACAAATACAGAGGGTTTATGAGCATTTTAGTTGTTGGTTCTGTGGCTTATGATGGAATTGAGACCCCATTCGGTAAAGTTGACCGTACACTGGGCGGTTCAGCTACTTATATATCTCTGGCTTCAAGTTATTTTGCCAACCCGGTAAATCTGGTGGGAGTGGTCGGTAATGATTTTGCTGATGAAGATATGGATCTTTTAAAAGAACGAAAGATTGACCTGGAAGGGCTGCAGATTGATGAGTCCGGGAAAAGTTTTTTTTGGAAAGGGAAATATCATTACGACCTGAATTCCAGGGATACCCTTGATACCCAGCTGAATGTATTTGAGCATTTCAAACCCGTGATTCCGGATATTTATAAAGATAGCAAATTTGTGGCCCTGGGAAATATTCAGCCGGACCTGCAGACACAGGTACTCGACCAGGTAGATGACCCGGATTTTATTTTGATGGACACCATGAACTTTTGGATTGAAGGAGCCCTGGATGATCTGAAGGAGACCCTGAAACGGGTGGATATGCTCGTTATCAATGATTCAGAAGCCCGGGAGCTGGTCAATGAACCCAATCTCATCAAAGCCGCAGATTTGGTAATGGAGCTGGGGCCGGATATCCTGATTATCAAGAAGGGTGAACATGGTGCGCTGTTGTTTACGGAGGAAGAATATTTTGTCGCACCGGCATATCCCGTTACGAATATTTTCGATCCGACCGGTGCGGGAGATACTTTTCTGGGTGGACTGGTAGGGTGGCTGGCTTATACGGATGATCTTACCGATACGAATCTGCGCAGGGCAGTTACATTCGGCTCGGTAATGGCCAGTTTTTGTGTGGAAGAGTTTGGCACGGAGCGGCTGCGTGATCTTAAAGAATCAGAGATTTTCAGCCGATATAAGGAATTTAAGGATCTGAGTCATATACCTGATCACCAGCCAATGTAAATTATGGATAGGATTATTCTCGCCTCACGCAATGAACATAAAATTGAAGAACTCAGAGCTACACTCGAACGCCTGGGTATTGAACTTGACTCGGCCCTTGATTTTCCGCAGTTAAAGGAAGTGGAGGAGGATAAACCAACGCTTGAAGGCAATGCTGTGAAAAAAGCCAGATATGTTTATGAATCGACCTCCCTCCCGGCTCTTGCCGATGATACCGGTCTGGAGGTAGATGCTCTTGACGGACGACCGGGGTTTTTTTCGGCGCGATATGCCGGAGAAAAAGCATCATATCAGGAAAATACGGACAAGTTACTGGAAGAGCTTGCAGGTGTGAGTAATGAAGACCGGGGAGCACAATTCCGTACGGTAGTGGCATTTGTATCAGATGATGGTATTTTTACTTTTGAAGGAATTTGCCGTGGTGAAATCCTTGCAAAACCTCGTGGAGAAAAGGGATTTGGCTATGATCCGGTATTTCGTCCTGAAGGTTATCAACAAACCTTTGCAGAGCTCGATTCCGGGGAGAAAAACAGGATAAGCCATCGCGGACGTGCCATTCAAAAATTTTATGAATGGCTGGCTGAACGCCGGGATTGAGATAAACTGATTTCTGCTCTCTCCATTGGAACGCGGATGGGGCGGGTTTGGCTGATAGTCGCGGATATTAATTGGCAAACAGAAATTTATGCAGGAAGGGAAATAATGTTGAAATCCTATTTTATTCCTTTGCATATAATGACAGCATTACGACATTTTTATTAATCTTGAATTAATCTGCTTTTATTATGATTCGATTAGCTATTAAGAGTATGCCAGGGGCTGTTCTCTGTATATTAATCCTGCTTTTCTTTGCCGGCGTTTTTAGTAGTCAGGCTCAGAAACGGGAATTGCCGGTCGATACCACTCTTGTTTCGACCAGCGAAGTTACTGTTAAGGGACAAACTATACCATATCGAACTACTGTGGGTACTCAGCCTGTATATGATGAAGATGGAAAACCCATTGCCTCACTGTTCTACACTTATTATGAGAGAACAGATGTGGACGATAACACAAATCGCCCTGTTTTTATCTCATTTAATGGAGGACCCGGATCCGGATCGCTCTGGATGCACCTGGGATATACCAGTCCCAAGAAGCTGAAGATTGATGAGGAAGGGTATCCGGTACAGCCATATGGAGTTGAAGACAATCCCCATTCCATTATTGACGAGGCGGATATCGTATATGTAAATCCGGTCAATGTAGGATTTTCACGCATGATAGGCGATGCCGACCGGGAAGAGTTTTTCGGGGTAAACGAGGATATCGAATACCTGGCAGACTGGATAGATACTTTTTTGTCACGGCAGGGACGCTGGGAATCGCCCAAGTATCTGATTGGCGAAAGTTACGGTACTACCCGTGTGTCCGGACTTGCCGGACAGCTGCAGGGAAGTCACTGGATGTTTCTGAATGGAGTGATATTGGTATCGCCCACCGGCCTGGGAATGGAGCCGCCGGGACCCTCGCCCCGTTCTTCGGTTTTAAAACTTCCCTATTATGCGGCAACAGCCTGGTATCACGAGCGGTTACCGGATGATCTGCAGAATCGTGATCTGGACAACCTGCTGGAAGAGGTAGAAGAGTATACCCTGGAAGAGTTTTTGCCGGCAGTTTCCTATGGAGGATTTATTGAGGAGAAACGAAAACAGGATGTGGCAGGTCAGATAGCACGGTATTCGGGTCTTTCGGAACAGTTTGTACTTGATTATAACCTGAGGGTACCTTCGTCTGCTTTCTGGAAAGAACTGCTGCGCGAAGATGGTTTTACTATCGGTCGTCTCGATTCCCGGTACAAAGGTGTTGACCGTACAAATGCCGGTGAGCGATATGACTATCCGCCTGAGCTGATCGCGTGGAATCATGCCTTTGCCCCGGCAATCAATCATTACCTGAAGGAAGAACTAGGTTTCAAAACAGACCTGCAGTATTATCTCTTTGGGCCGGTTCACCCCTGGAATCGTGAGGGTAACGAGACCGCTGAGCAGCTGAGGCAGGCAATGGCGCAGAATCCATTTCTGCATGTGATGGTACAATCGGGATATTACGACGGTGCCACCGATTACTTTTCGGCCAAATACGTGATGTGGAACCTCGACCCGGGCGGACGTCTGCAAGACCGTTTGCGATTTGAAGGTTACCGGAGCGGACATATGATGTACCTGCGGGCGGAAGACCTGGAAACATCCAATGAACATATCCGTGAATTTATTCGTGAATCAACACCGGAGGAAGGACAGCCGGCGAGATATTAGATTTTGTTATTGGTTATTAGTTATTGGTGGACTGGCTTCCGAATTTAATATTTGTAGTCTTAACTCTCTTTTTCTTTACTTGTATTCCGGGATGCCATCCCGGGTTACGTGATTACATTTCTAGGTTATTTTTTCAGGAAACCTCATTTTTTATGGAAGCTATAGGCAGGATTTTTTCATTTTCAATCCCTGCCCACTCGAGGTATTTCTTTCGAATTTTGACTATTTGTTCTTCAAGATTCACAAGCGTCCATTCTGAAGTATCGACAGCCGGATGGATATGAGCCGTTATCTTGCCCGGTTTACCCAAAAGAGATCCGCCGGCACTAAGCTCTCGATTACCTTCAAAATAGATCGGCACAATTGGATAGTTGAGATCCATAGCCATACGGAACGGACCTTTCTTAAAGGGACCGATAACACCGGGATGTTTCCGCGAACCTTCCGGCGCCATCAGTACCGAAAGCTGATGTCGTTTTATACGCCGGTAGGTTCTCTGAAGCGTTTCAACAGCTTTCTCAGAATCGTGACGTTTAATAAAAATTTGTCCGGTAAGCCTTCCCAGCAGGAAAAAAATAGGATTGTATTGAAACTCCCATTTTGCAACGAAGCGTACTTTTGGGAGTCCGAGAGCCAGGATCGCCGGCACATCAATAGTTGAACTGTGATTGATGATGAATACAGCGGGGGCTGTAACTTCATCGGAATGTATCTTGATGTTGAAATCGATTCCCGAAGTGATAAAAACAGGTTTAACAATAAGGGGGGCAATTTTCTCAACAACAAAATTTGAAAGTCTTCCCAAAGAGATCAGCAAAAGAAACAGAATGACCGGAGTTGCCAGAAGCAGCATAAGAAAAAAGACAATGATGCTCAGAATGCTGCGTACGTAATTAGACAAGGTTAAGTCAGTTTTTTTCATGCCATATTTCTGCTGGACCCAATTAAGATAAGAATATAGAGAGCATAGAGTGAAGTGGCAAAATAACGTATTCGCCCTTTTGCAATTTGGATAAATTAATGTGAATATAACGCGGTATTATAAGTGGGACTTTTTTAAAAAAATCAAAAGATCAATGATCAACATTTTACAGGTAGGGGTAGGGCCGCTGGGCCGGAAAGTGGTGCAATATGTATTGCAGCGAAAAGGTATTAATATTATTGGAGCGGTTGATCCCGGTCCGGAAAAAGCCGGCAGGGATCTGGGCGAATTATGCAGTCAAAAGCCATTGGGTATCACAATAGAAAAAACTCTTCAGGAGGCGCTGACGGGAAAAAAAGCTGATGTTGCAATAGTTACAACGCTCTCAAGCCTTGAAAAAGTTGCCGGTCAAGTTACAGAAATAGCTGAAGCCGGAATCCCGGTTGTATCGACCTGCGAGGAACTTTCATATCCCTGGGATATACAGCCGGAGACTGCCGACCATATAGATGAAGTTTGCAAAGCAAATAATGTGGCTTGTCTGGGTACAGGGGTAAATCCCGGTTTTCTTATGGATTACCTGCCTTCAGTGCTCTCCTCGGTATGTCAGAAAGTAGAGAGTATCAAGGTGACACGCGTGCAGGATGCCTCCCACAGGCGTATTCCTTTTCAGCAGAAAATCGGTGCCGGACTTGATTGCGAGCAGTTCGAAATTGAAAGGGAAAACGGTACCCTCCGGCATGTTGGCTTGCCGGAATCGATTTATATGATTGCCCGGTCACTCAATTGGAAACTTGAACGCGTGGAAGAAACATTGGAACCGGTACTGGCGGATGGAACTGTAACCTCGGGGAATGCAGAGATTAAAAGGGGAAATCCCACGGGTGTTGAACAGGTCGGGAGGGGATTTATTTCCGGTGAAGAGAAAATAACCCTTCACTTCAGAGCAGCAGTCGGGGAAGAAGAATCTTATGACGAGATTGAAATTACGGGTACTCCTTCATTCAGCTCAATTATTAAGGGTGGAATTAACGGCGATACAGCTACAAGCGCTATTACAGTAAATGCGCTATCCTCGATTTTAAAAGCCGAACCGGGGCTTAAAACGATGTTGGAAGTTCCGGTTCCTGCTTGTTTTTCTGAAATATAATTAGTTTTCTAACGCCTATTTAATCAACTGAAAGCTTATGGATGATAATGTCCGGGATAGGATTTCAAAAGGGAACTGGATAAACATCGGGATTACTTTCTTAGTAATCGCGCTTGGAATTGTTTTTACCGGTCAAATTCCTGAACAGGGCGATCATTTTGGCTTTTGGTCGGTATTGCCGCCACTCATCGCGATTGTGCTGGCTTTCTGGACTAAAGAAGTAATCAGTGCTTTATTTGTTGGGATCGCGTTGGGCGGTGTAATATCGGGTAATCTGAACATCGTACAGGAATACCTGATTCCTTCAATCGGTACCGAAGATTTTGCACTTATTTTGCTGGTTTATCTGTGGTCACTTGGCGGACTTATCGGCATATGGACCCGCACGGGCGGAGCAGAAAAGTTTGCCACATGGGCGAGTGAAAAGATTGTAGGCGGACCAAGGAGCGCCAAGTTTTTTACCTGGCTGATGGGGCTCGTCTTTCACCAGGGAGGCACCATCAGTACTGTACTGACGGGTGCTACCGTTCGTCCCATCACCGATAAACACGGTGTGTCACACGAGGAGACGTCCTATATGGTGGATTCCACTGCCTCACCGGCCGCTACGGTTATCCCGTTTAACGTGTGGCCGATCTATATCGGCGGATTAGTGGTCGGTACAATACCTATGTTTGAAACCGCACAGGATGGTATAGCATTTTTCTTTTCGGCACTGCCCTTCAATTTTTACGGGATTTTTGCCATTATCATAACTTTGCTGTTTGCCTGGGAGCTTTTGCCATGGGTACCCGGTAAGAAGATGAGAGCGGCTATCAGGCGGTCGAAAGATACGGGTAAGCTCGACAGGGAGGGTTCGGAGCCGCTTTCGGCTGAAGAGCTTACAGAAATGAAAATACCTGGTAATTATAAACCCGGTCTGCTTGATTTCTTCGGTCCGATCGGTGTATTACTAGGTGTGGCGATTATTCCCTATATCATTACTTTCTATATCCAGAGACAGGAAGACCCGATGCTGTTAATTGCCGAGGCATTTGTACTGGCAGTTCTTGTCGGGATGTTTATAGCATTGTTGAAAGGTATGGAGCTTAAAACTGTCATGGAGGGATTTATAGACGGTTGCAAGGGAGTAACCATAGGAGCAATTATCCTGGCACTTGCCGTGTCGCTGAAAAGTGTAGCCGATTCAGTCGGTACAGCAGCTTATATCGTAGAGCTTGCCGGTGATGTAATTGCACCCGTAGCCCTGCCGGCTGTGTTGATGTTTCTCTGTATAATAATTGCCTTTTCAACTGGCACCTCCTGGGGCACGTATGCCGTAGTATTCCCTGTGGCCGTACCTTTGATCTGGGCCATTTTGCCGGACCCCTTCTTTCTGACAATCTGTTTCGGTGCCGTTATCGGTGGGGCTGTTTTCGGGGATCAGTGTTCACCGATATCCGATACCACCATATTGTCATCATTGGCAACGGGATGTGACCTGATGGATCATGTTTACACGCAGGCTCCGCTTGCTATTCTGGCTGCGGGCATCGGGGCTGTTTTGTCAACACTGCTGGTTATCTTTTTTGTGTAATCGAAGAAGGGAATTTGAAATACCACTAAGACACTCAGAACACTTAAGCTTAATGTCCTGAGTGTCTTATATAAAAAAGAAAGTCAAGGATATATTTCTCCCATGACGGCTTTAGCTCA
>CAZPWQ010000002.1:0-83325 GCA_964590495.1 uncultured Balneolaceae bacterium | reverse complement strand
ATCTGTCTCCGGAACTCTCAAAACATTTCAGGGGGCTCCGCATGTGGCTTCCCCTCCAGCTTTTTGGCGTGCAACCCTTCCGGGCCGCCCTTGAGGAAAAACTGTTGCTGACACGCTATATCTACAGAGAAATTCAGAAGATTGATCGTATTGAAGTCGGACCTGAACCGGAGCTGTCGGTACTGTTTTTTCGCTACCTGCCGCATAACGATGATGCTAACAAATTCAATAAAAAGCTGGTTAAGAACATTCATGAAGACGGGAGAATTTTTCTTTCATCCACACACATTAATGGTACAGTATATCTGCGGCTGGCAGTTTTGAATTTCCGTACTCACCCGAGTGAAATCGACCTGGTTCTGTCGGTACTGCGGAAGAAGATAAACAACCTTACCGGCATATCACATTAGGGCAATATTGTTGGCATTGCCAACATGTGGATAGGCGCGATTAACCGCGCCTATACGACTGGCCCCTATAAATACTGGTTAAAAAAATTCTATCTCAATCTCACGAAGTCAACCAGTTCAGTACGGTATCAAGCACCACACCCTTCCGGGTTTGAGCAAGAGACGACATCTGTCCGTCAGAATCAATATTTAGCATTGTTTTAGACACTTCGGAAGCCAAAACCGGGTAAAAACAGAGAGAGAAGATATTAAGCAGAACATGACGCACATCAACAGAGGCGATCTCGTAATTATCGGCAGCTTCTTTAAGTTGCTTATCAAAACCTGAAATTTCCGGGAAATAAAGCTCACGAAATATAGGAATTAAAAGTTCGGATTTCCGCTCACTTTCCGTTATTACGAACGCTAATTGTTCCTGTTGTTGTTCTGCTATTTGAAGACAATGTTCAATCAGTCGTTCCAATTTTTGAAACAGGGGGATATCCTGATTCAATACATCCATCAATCCGTCAAATATGTTGGCAACGGATTCTTTATAAACCGACTCGTAAAGCTTCTGCTTGGAGTCAAAATAATAATGAATCATAGCCTTGGTCACGTCAGTGTTATCCACAATAGATTGCATGCGCGCACCGTCGAAACCGTGTGCGAAGAATTCGTTTCTGGCAGATTCGATGATCTCCTTGCGGGTATCTGTTGCTGTTTCAGCCATAGCACATATTTTGTTTTAAATAAGTTCTCATTAAAAGATTCTGTAGATAGATAATAACAAACTAAACAGATAGTTAGTAGCAATACAAATAATTTATTTAGTATTGCTTCAAAGAAGGTTTTTAATAACTTATAGCTATGAGATATTTGTCAGCCATAATTCTATTCTGTTTGCTGGGATTTACACAGGATACGACCGACACATCCGAAGTGAAAACCGGTGTGCAAAACGAAGTACATCTTATTTCGGTCGTAGGAGCTATATCTCCGACCACAACTAATTATATCAGGCGTGGTATAACGACAGCCCTGGAAGAAAACGCGGAATGTCTGATCATTCAGCTGGACACTCCCGGCGGACTGCTACAATCTACTCAGGATATTGTCAAAGCACTTCTTGATTCGGATAATCTGCCGATCATAGTTTATGTGGCTCCTGAAGGTGCTTCTGCAGCAAGTGCTGGAACCTTTATAACTATATCGGCACATATAGCTGCGATGGCACCGGCTACAAATATCGGAGCGGCTTCACCGGTACAGTCGGGTCCCGGCGGAGGAGCCGCAGGTCAGGATACAGTGATGCAGAAAAAAATATTTAACTTTTCGGAGAGCTATATCGAGACCATAGCAGAACGCCGCGGCCGCAACGCCGAATGGGCTATGTCGGCAGTACGGGACGGAGAATCTGTTACATCAAGTAAAGCTCTTGAACTGAATGTTATTGATCTGATTTCTGCAGACCGTGAAACGTTGTTAAATGATATTCACGGAAGAGTTGTAGATGGCGACACGCTAAACACTCAGGGGGCTGTTATCCGGGAAATTCCCACAAACCTGGCGGAAAATTTCCTTGGTTTTATTATTCGGCCGGAAGTAATGCTTATCCTGACAATGATTGCTATTTATGGCATAATCGGTGAAGTTACGAATCCCGGAGCAATTGTACCGGGAATGGCCGGCGTTATTGCCTTGGTACTCGTACTCTACGCCTCGGCGGCAATGCCGATAAACATTGCAGGTTTTGCTTTAATTGCACTGGCTGTAATCCTCTTTATTGCCGAAGCTTTTACACCGGCCTTCGGTCTGCTGATCGGGGGCGGTGCGGTTGCTTTCTTTTTGGGAGCACTGATGCTGTTCCAGGAGCTGCCGGAATCTATGGAGTTATCATGGGGCTGGCTTATCCCTGCTACTGCTTTGACAACACTGTTTTTTGCATGGATTGTGACAGAAGGATTGAGGATTCAATTCTCAAATAATGTAACAGGTAAGGAAGCGATGATAGGTAAAAAAGCTGAAGTCGTTGATGATATCACAGCTGGGCGAGGACGGGTTTTTGTCAGCGGGGAATATTGGACGGCTGTCAGTGATGAAGAAATTAAAGAGGGTGAGTTTTGTGAAATTGAAGAAATCAACGGCTTGAAAATAAAAGTCAAACGTATCAGCTGAATAATTTATAATCTCAACTAAACGAAAATATTATGGAAGACGGTGGCGGATTTGTTAATTCACTAACATGGATCATCACCCTGGCGGTGCTGGCAGCTATTCTTTTACCGCAGATTTTTAAAATCATGCGGGAATATGAACGGGCGGTCGTATTCCGGCTCGGTAAATTTCAAAAAACAAAAGGACCGGGGCTTATTGTCCTGATTCCTTTTATCGATAAGATCGAGCGGGTTGATTTACGTGTTCTGACGATCAACGTCGACAAACAAGAGGTTATCACAAAAGATAATGTAACTGTAAATGTGGATGCGATTACGTTTTTCCGGGTAATGGATGCCGAACAGGCGGTAATCCAGGTTGAACAGTATATTCATGCCACTTCCATGCTGGCTCAAACCACACTGCGAAGTATCGTGGGACAGGTGGAACTTGATGAGCTGCTGGCCAATCGGGACAAGATTAATAAAAACATCCAGGAGATCATCGATATGCATACCGACCCATGGGGAATCAAGGTGGTATCTGTTGAAGTACGCGATGTGGTACTTCCGGAAAATATGAAACGGGCTATGGCGCGACAGGCTGAGACCGAACGTGAACGGCGGGCGAAAGTCATTAATGCCGAAGGCGAATATCAGGCTGCCCAACGTTTGGTTGACGCGGCCAAAATGATCCAGACAGCACCAGCTGCTCTGCAACTCCGTTTCCTGCAGACGATGACCGAAGTCGCCGAGGAACATACTTCCTTTGTAATGCTCCCATTACCCATAGATTTCCTGGAGGCGTTTCGAAGTTTAAAAGACGCTAACACGCCGGACGTGCCTGATATTGAAGGAGGCACAGGCGGCAGTGAATCCCCTGGTAAGGGTTAAATTTTATAATATAAGCCGCAGATATGCGGTCTGCGGCTTTCTTACTTTAGGCAGGTCAATGTTTAGGCTCAACAGTCGAATCATTTAAGCTGTTCTTGGCATCCCCCTCGACCAAATCCTTCATCCAAAATCCCGAAGGGATTAAACGTGAATAGCCCCATATGCAATGCGGTAAATTGTTTATCAATGATATCCAAGCCCGGAGCGGGTTGAATAAATAAGATCTGCATTATAGCAGGAAGTTCTCATCAAAAGCAGATTCAACCCACTTCGGGGTTGAATATCTCACTGTTAAGTTACCCCCAGCTTCGCAGGGGGCTATTCATATTCTACTCCTTCGGAGTTTGAGGAATATATGGGTAGAACTAATAAGGATGCCTACTTTTTGTACAGTTTTAATCGTAGATTACTACTACTCAACTTATAGTAGAGACTACGACTGACCATTCCGCAGATAAATATTCCCGCTGACAGACTCCAGGGAAACTTTACGTCCGCCGGATCCTATTTTTCCTTTTAGCTTATATCCGACAATCGGAATGTGATCTTTCCGGTTCTCAAAATGCAGCTCATCTATATTTGTAAATGCTTCTCCGGATACTGTTTTGATATCGATATCAGCGGGTCTGCCCGAGGGCCAGCTCACATCTACAAAACCGCTGATCGACTTGGCGCGAATGGGTCCGGATAAGTCGATAAATTCCATATCAGCACTGATAGACTCCACGCTGATATTTGCCTTTGAGGGGACAAAGACTTCATATGTAATTTCACTGCAAATGAAATTGCCATCATCGCCACTGTCCCACCTGTACTGTGCATAACGACTGTCAGGACAATCTGTCCTGCGTCACTGCTGATTTCATTCATTCTGCTTTTCTAAGATAAATATCACCACTGACGGTTTTTAGCTGTATTTCAACACCACCGCCATTTAATGCACTTTCTATTTTCCTTCCACCGCCGAGTCGCATCATATCATTCTCATCGCCTTTCATCTCTAATTCAAGATTGGTGTAAATTTCCCCTGAGGTTGAAGAAAGATACATATCGGCACCGGTTGAAGCGGGCATTGTCACATCGATGTACCCGCTTACCAGTGAAACAGAAGTTGGAGTGGATTCAGCAACACTGGAAAAGACAATGTCCACATTTTTCAGAAAGGGTTGTGGCATCGGCAGGTACAGCAGCGATTTATCGCGGCCTGTTTCGATACAATCGTTATCCCTTGCCCGAAATACGTTCTATCAATCGGGAAAACATTTTAACACGCAGATTTAAATCGGGTTCGAACTGGGTAAAGCCTGTAACACGGGTCGAGTCATTATTAAAGTGGAGATGATAATTCCAGATAAACGGTGCAGTTTCTTCAGCCAGCCATACATCGGATCGGCCAAAACGAAGGTCATGCACAAGCATGGCAGAATCAGTCTCTGAGACTACATAATATCCCTGCGAAAACCAGATCAGCCGTTCTACAGCCAAGTCATCCCGGTAAGGTTTCAGCAGGTTTTCATTTTGGGAAATCTTGTGAAATAAAATCCGCTCATCCTCATCAAAAACAGAATAAAGCCCGGCATACAGCGTATCGTTTTCTTCGGCATAAGCGGTCCATAGGAAAATTGAAAATGGTGCCGGCGTGGTCATATATTTGGCGGGATGAATATCCTGTGTTTTAAAATTCTGTTCAAAAACCTGGTTCACGTGCGCCTTAACCGCCAAACCTGAAAAAAGATAAATTGTGCTGACCAGGAGCCCAATATAATTTATCCGCCTTCGCTTTAGTGACAATTGATCCATAAATAATGCAGTAATAATACCTGCGGCCAGCGGTACAGTATAAAAAGGATCTATGATAAAGATTGAATTAAAGCTCAGAGCATAATTGCTGAATGGTTGTAATACCTGGGTTCCATAGCTTGTAAAAAGATCTATAAAGACATGCGTCAGCAGGACCAGAAAGACCATCCATGACCAGTCTTTCCACACAAGCTGCTCATTCCTGTTATATTTCGACAGCAGCCAGCCAAAAATGGGTGATGCAACTATGCAAAAGAAAAAGGAGTGGGTAATCCCCCGGTGGATGGCCAGAGCTGTAACCTCACTGACAAAAGGAAAAACCAAGATGTCCAGATCAGGAAGAACACCGAAAGCAGCACCCCAAAGCGGTGCTTTATTACCAATTTTTCTGCCCAGAACTGCTTCACCGACTGCAGCTCCAAGCGTAATTTGAGTAACAGTGTCCATATAAACCAGCAGCTAATTTTTATGTGAAAAAGATTAAATGTAAAGTCTTGGGACATCATTCATTATTATCGTTGTAAAAATAAATTAAAGATACTTTTAAAGTGTAATAAAAGGTTCTGTGTTCAGTATTCCTTCAGATTTATTTCGTTTCTTTAATGATAATTACCAAGAGTGAACGATGAGAACAAGTATTTTTATTTGGTAGATTCTTGGCTATAGCGATCCGAAATTTATGCAAGATTAAAAATAGAATAATGTCTAAAACCAGTTTTTTGAAATCAAAAAATATATTGTTCATCCTGTTAGCAGGTTTTATTACAGCAATGTGTTCAGAAAATAATTCTTCCGGTGAAAATTCCCCCAATTCCGAAAATATACCCGCTGTTGAGGCTGTTGAAGCCAGATTTGGTTCATTGCCGCTGTCCGAACGACTCAGCGGCACAGTGATAGCTAATAACCAGGTTACGCTGTACCCTGAAATAAACGGCAGGATTGTCGAAGTACATGTGCAAACCGGGGATGCGGTCCAGGAGGGTGATCCACTCGTTTCTTTACAAAATCGTCAGTACGAAGAACAGCTGCAGCAGGCAAAAGCGAATTACCGTATTAACGAGGCCCGTCTCAAGCAGGCCAAAGCCCGATACAATGAACTTCAGGCTCAATATAACAGAACAAAAAAACTGGCAGACCAAGAACTCAGCAGTGAAATGGAGCTGGAACAAATCCAGGCAGAACTGGCATCGGCTGAAGCTGATGTAGAACTTGCCGAAGCACAGCTGGAACAGGCGCTGTCGACAGTGGAAGAGCGACAAGACGCTTTTGCCAAAACGGTAGTACGGGCTCCTATCAACGGCACGGTAGGTCAGCGAAATGCTGAAACAGGTATGCAGGTAAGTTCAAATACCCAGCTTTTCACTATTGGCGATCTTACCAACCTGCGGGTTGAAGTTATTCTCACTGAAAGCATGCTTAATGAAATAGAAACAGGACAAACTGCCCGCATATATATTGGTAACGGGCCCACCCAGCAGGCAATAGATGTTGAACTGTCTCGTATCTCTCCATTTCTTAATACTGTCACAAGAAGTACCGAAGCTGAAATCGATGTAACCAACGAAAATAATTTACTGAGACCCGGTATGTTTGTGCCGGTTGATATCCTTTACGGTGAAAGCGAACAGGCAACCCTGATACCAACAAGTGCCCTTTATACTAATCCCAATACAGGGAATGAAGGTGTATATGTAGCAACCTCTCTCGGCTCCGAGATAGAACCGGCCGAAGAAGTGAATCCCGATAATCCGCCCCCCTTAACGGCGCCGACTGAAGTACAATTCAAAGAAATTGATGTAATAGCCGAGGGGCGGATGGAGGTTGCGGTTGAGGGACTGGAACCGGGTAGCTGGATAATTACTGTCGGACAAGATCTGCTGTCGGGCGGCAGGGAACAGGCTCGTGTGAGAGCCAGCACCTGGGAGCGGATTTTAGCTTTACAGGGATTGCAACGTCAGTTTTTACTTGAAGAAGTATTGGAACGGGCACAGCAGGTAAGCCGGGACCCAACGTAATTCGGAGACATAACTAATATTCAAATACCATGAAAATTACAGAGACTGCAGTAAACCGACCGATCGCTACCACGATGCTTTTTCTGATAATCATCGTTTTGGGGGTAATGTCATTTCGATATCTACCCATAGATCTGCTGCCACCGATTGAATATCCGCAGCTTACTGTTTCAACCGACTATCCTAATGTTGGTCCTGAGGAAATTGAAACGATCATAACACAACGTATTGAAAACAGCATCGCCGGAGTTCCCGGAGTTGAACGCGTGCGATCTTCATCACGGGAAGGAAACAGCCGTGTAACGCTTGAATTTGCGCAGGGTTCTGATATTGATGTTGCAGCTAATGATATCCGGGCTGCACTTGACCGTGTACGGGACGATCTGCCACCAGAGGCAGAGCCTCCCCGTATCTGGAAGTTTGATCCCAATAATTTTCCGGTGGTTATTGTTGGAGCCAATTCCGACAGAAATCTGCAGGAATTAACCCAGGTTCTTGAACGTGAGGTGACCAAACGGTTTGAACAAATTCCCGGGGTAGGCTCTATTGATATTTGGGGTGGCGTGTATAAAGAGGTTCATGTAGAATTAAAACGAGACCGGCTAATTGCCAGTGGACTTTCTTCTGCACAGGTCCAACAGGCTATCGCCAGTGAAAATGTCAATTTGCCTGGGGGAAATGTTAACTCCGGTGTACAAAACCTATATGTGAGGACCCTGGGCGAATATGATTCGATTGAACAGATCTCTAATACGATTATCACGGTAATTGAAGGAAAGCCCATCCGGGTAAAGGATGTTGCTGAAGTCAGGTGGGGGTATCAAGACCTTAACCGTCTGGTTACGATAGATGAAAAACCGATGGTCCGGTTCGGCATTCGAAAACAAACCGGGGCCAATACGGTGGCCGTAGCTGAAGAAATTCGTGAAGAAATTCAGCGGATAAATGCCGAACGACAGGATATGACTCTTTTTGTTACTACGGATCAGAGTGACTTTATCCAGGATTCGATCGATAATGTCCAAAACGCTGCAATGTGGGGGGCAGTACTGGCAATTTTTATCCTCTATATGTTTTTGCGTAACGGCTCTTCAACATCAATAATTGCGATATCTATCCCTATCTCAATTATTGCGACTTTCGCTTTGCTGTACTTTAACGGGCTTACCTTAAATCAGATGAGTTTCGGTGGACTGGCCCTGGGGGTGGGACTCATTGTTGATAATGCCATAGTCGTGCTCGAAAATATTGTCCGGCTGCGGGAGGAAAAGGGTAAAGATCTCAAAGCCAGTGCACTGGTAGGTACGCGGGAAGTTGGCGGGGCAATTATAGCCTCTACCATAACTACGTCAGTCATATTTCTGCCTGTTGTATTTATGCAGACCATCTCGGGACTTATCTTTCAACAGCTTGCACTTGTTGTTGTTTTTGCGCTGGTCTGTTCCCTCTTTGTGGCGCTGACATTAGTTCCCATGCTCTGTAGCAAGTTCTTAACCACTAAACCGAATGAAGCCGTTGATGCCCCCCGGAAGAGCTGGTTCCAACGCATATTTGCCCGGCTTGAAGAAAAATACACAGAGCTAATTGATTATACCCTTAATCATAAACCTGCAGTTTTCGGTATCACAACAATTTTGGTAGTCGGATGTTTTCTTGTCGTGCCCCTTATTCCGGTGGAACTGGCTCCACAGTCGGATGCTGACGAAATTGACATAGACTTTATGATGGCTGACGGAACTAATATAGCCGTTCAAAATGAATACCTGAAGGAGCTGGAAGAAGTTGTTCGGGCCAATCTGCCGATGGATGATGTTGAACATCTTACCACCGACGTACGTGACGGTCGTGCAGAAGTTGAAGTAACGATGGTTGATGCTTCAGAAAGATCCGTCAGCACTTCGGAACTGGCAGATCAACTCAGAGAAAAAGTAGCAGGGGTTGTTCCCGGCGGTGATATTCGTGTCAGCGCTCAGTCCGGCCTTTGGATTCTGCGCCGGCTTTTCGGTTCCGGCGGTAATGAGGCTGTAGAAATTCAGCTGAGAGGATATAACCTGGATCGTGCCAAAGAGATTTCACAGGAAATCATGCTGCGAATGGAAGAAATTCCCGAAATATCCGGTGTGCGAATTGACCGCCGCGAAGGCCAACCGGAGCAAAATATCCGTTTCAATCGTGAGAAAATTGCCGACCTGGGTCTCTCTGTCAGTGAAGTTGCGCGGGTGATACAAACCAACGTGGGCGGCAGTCGCGCAGGCAGTTTTCGCCAGGAGGGTGATGAGTATCCTATAACGGTACGATTGCAACCTGAAGACCGCTTGAGTACAACAGATCTTGAGAATATTTCTATTCGCGCCGCAGACGGACGGGTATTGCCGGTATCTTCTGTCGTATCGAAAGATAAAGGCAGGGGGCCGACCGATATCAACAGAATTAACAGTCAGCGAGTCTCTTATATATCTGCAACTCTCGAGAGCGGCGTGGCTCTGGGTGATGCTGTAGAGAAAATACAGACCAGTCTGGCCGACCTGCAATTGCCGGAAGGATTTAACATTGTCTATGGAGGTGAATATGAAGAACAACAGAAAGCGGCTGCTGATTTCCGCCTGTCTGTAATTATGGCGCTTGTACTTATTTACATGGTGATGGCCGCTCAGTTTGAACGATTTTTTGATCCGCTAATCGTCATGTTTTCTGTCCCGCTGGCTGTTATCGGTGTCGTTCCCACCTTAATGCTTACCGGTACTACTATCAACATGCAAAGTCTGATGGGTATAATAATGCTGATAGGTATCGTAGTAAACAATGCCATCGTATTGGTGGATTATATCAACCTGATGCGCCGGAAGCATGGCATGAATGTACGTGAAGCTGTTATACATTCGGGCAGGCTGCGGCTCCGCCCGATACTTATGACAACGCTTACAACCGTACTCGGTTTACTACCGCTTTCATTTGGTGTTGGAGCCGGTGCCGAAATTCAGGCGTCACTTGCACGTGTAGTAATTGGCGGACTTGTTGCCTCAACACTGGTCACACTGGTATTTATTCCCGTGGTATATGTAACTATGGAAAAGGGCTTAAGTTATGTACGATCCAGAGATTGGATTCCATTTCAGTCCGGCGAACAGGTTAACCCTGCTAAAGCGTAATCTGAGCTGTGGCTCAATACCAATAACTAACCTAATTGGCCGAAAACCAGTAGGTGAATTTAATGGCAAATAAATTGTCGCCTGTTTCACCAAGAGCGTTAACCAAATCTCCCGGCTCTACAAATCGATTCTCCTGTTCCCTGGAAAACCGGTTTTGCTGCCATACGAGAAAAAAGGTGCTTCCGGGCCGCCACTGGTAACGCAATACTATGCTGCTCCGAAATGACTTTACCAGAAAATCACGATCAGGCACGGTAAATTGTGTTGAGCCGTCGTTAACCAAAAAGTCTTCGTTCTCTGTCCGCCCCACCACATCATAATAGTCCAGGTCATAGGATTTGGGTTCCGGCAATTCACCGGGGTTATAATAGTTGCCACTGGCAACAAAGGGCTCTGCATACATTTCCAGTGTTAAATCCGGAGAAAATGCATAATCCAATCTAGTTTGGAGCGAGAATGTACTACGATCGATGCTGGAGAAAATATACCGGTTGCCGAATGTTTCTTCTCTACCGCCGGGCATCGTTGTAATATACTGGCGGGTTTCCTTCTCGCGTGAAATACGAGGTTCAAGTTCAAGCTGCCACTTTCCGCCTGGCCGAACCTCAAGAGAGGGTCTGATGCCCAGATCCCAGCCACCGAATTCATCGCGATCATAGCTAAGAAAAATTTGCCCAAAGATGTTGGAACTTCGGTTTGAAAACAAACCTGTTCTGAAACTATAACCAGCTGGAGATCCCATTAAAGGTCCGCCTCTTGTCAACCGGTCATTAAAAGTTCGAAGACTATACTCTATATTCAGGAAATTCGACCAGAAGTTTTTCCACTCAATACGGCTGCTCAGCTCAATTTCATTCTCACGGAGGGTACCTCCATAATTCCAGGATTGACTTCCACTCAACTCAATGCGGTAGGACTGATACCAGGAACTCGGTGTATTTTCCCTAAATGTAATCTCGCCACGGGTGCTGATTTCATCGGCGCTGAATAAAATCCCGGAATCATTAAGATCGAATCCCGGTGATTTGGTACCTGCCTGAACTTCCCAAAGCCAGTGTTCACCGGAGTTTTTGGAGAACTCAACTTCACCGCGATATCCGGCAAGAGAAGTTCTGGTAGGGTCAAGGATAATATGATCCGCATCAGGTCTCTGGTAATATCTGGCGCTTGATTGCTGAGCCAGCATAATCGCTTCCGGTTCACCCGAAATGTAGCTGAATCCCGCATCGCCCGCGAACACATATTTCCCGTCCTGAAACCGGATATTCCAGTCGGTACCTCCGGTCAGGGCCGACCGGTTGAGGTTATTTGCCAGCTCCGTTCCGGCCTCAAGGTTACGATTTACCGTAGTTAATATCATGCCCACAGTAGATGCGTTATCCCCGAATTCCTGCTGTAACCTTACCACACCAAAGCCGGAAAGCGGTTCAACCTCCATTCTGTTAAAGGTGTCATTATTAAAATTATAAATTTGTGCCTTTTCACTGGCGGTTATGGCAGCTACTCCTCCCACAGACAGTCCCGATAGAAATCGACCGGTAATTTTCGACGCTCCGATAATAGAAGTGTTGTCAGCCTGATCTATATAATCGATATCCTCCCCGCGGGGACGCAATGAAGGTGCCGCACCAATTCTACGGGAATAAAAATATCTGTCAGAACGATTTCCGCCGCCGCTTAAAACTCGAAACAGCTGTTGGTTTTCGGTAAAGAACGGGCGTTTTTCTTCAAAAAATGTTTCAAAGGCCGACAGGTTTACCTGGGCCGGATCAGCTTCGACCTGCCCGAAATCCGGGTTGATTGTACCGTCAAGCTTTAGATTGGGACCTAAACCGATTTTAAAGTCTCCCCCCACCCGTGCGTTAAGATTAAAATCATCTGTAAACGGATTCCGGGGATCGGGCGAACCTTCCATGAACCCATTTCCGGCTAGATAAGGAATCAATTCAATTTGTTGTAATCTCGGTATATTTGTTATTCCTCTTAAATGGCCAAACCGGGAAGCCCACCCGGTTTCATCCTGAGGAATCACAACCCAGTATACATCCTCGTTTTTGTGAGGCAGGTACCTGTTGATGTTCAATCCCCAAACTTGTTCTTCCTGCTCACTATAACGTAACTGGGAAAACGGTATTCGTATCTCGGTCGTCCAGCCCAGAGAGTCAATATTACTCTGAGCGGTCCAGACAGGGTCAAAGGAATAATCTCTTCCGCGAAAATTCATTTCATCTTCAGGCTGAACATAATCGGCCCGTACACTTGATGCTGTGATTACAAAGCTGCGGGAAGTCCGCCGGTCGAGATATGTATCCAATGAGATAACCAGTCGCTCAGCATTGCCGGTATTGTCGCGCCGGCTTATTTGAGCCTGTATCTTTTCGGGATCAGAACTGAACATGCGGGCACCAATATAAAGTGCTTTGTCATCGTAAAAGAAGGCAACCTGCGTTTGTTCAGTGGCCTCAGCTCCTTCATCAGGCTCCCGCTGAACAAAATCAGTGGCAAAAATTGCATTTTCCCACACATCTTCCGTCAGCTTACCATCTATATTTATATTGTTGGCATTAATTTTTTGGGCTGATATACTTCGCCTGTTATCCTTACTTTCTTGCGCAGAGAGGGTTGAAGTAAAAAGAAAAAAGAGAGTGATTAAAAAAAAGTATGCAAGTGATAGTCTTGGCCTATGCAAGTAAATTAAATTTGATCCCGGATATAGTTGATTAGGTTATTCAAAATATAATTTTATTGCTATAAGTTTCATACTGGATACCAGAACCGTGTAAAATAATTTTTCAAATGTAAAAAATAATAATAATCAATGAGGATGATACCAGGTTGAGATTTAGTTGAAAAATGTTATTCTTAAGATCAGCTATTTTAACCCTTAGTTGATGTATATGTCCATATCCAGAAAACATTTTTTAAAGCAAGCCGGGGCATTAACCCTGGGCTTTTCAGGTTTACAGATATTAAGCGGATGCCGAGCTTCCCGCGAAATTCCACCCAATCTTATCTCCGACACTTTTGGGCCAATATTATCGGATCCGGACCAAATCTTCGATCTCCCGGAAAGTTTTTCTTACGAAATAATTTCAACTTTCGGCGACCTGATGGATGACGGTTTTTTTGTACCTCACCGTCCTGATGGTATGGCCACTTTCCCGGGTCCGGACGGGTTGACCATCCTGATTCGTAACCACGAAGTAAATGCCGCAAAAGGTGGAGACGAAAGTGCTTTTGGGAGTGACTTTGCACTCACAACTAAACTTGACAAAGATGAGTTTTATGATTTCGGTCACGATAACAATCCGGGCCAGGGCGGCACAACCACTATCGTTTATGACACGAAAAAACAAGTAGTAGTGCGCGAATATTTGAGTCTTGCCGGTACGATCCGAAACTGTGCCGGCGGGCTAACCCCCTGGAACAGCTGGCTTACCTGCGAAGAAATTGTGATGAGCCCGAATGATGTGTATGCGAAAAGTCACGGATATGTATTTGAAGTGCCGGCCTCGGCTGAGATAATGCGCGCAAAACCAACGCCAATAAGAGAAATGGGACGTTTCAATCATGAAGCGGTGGCTGTTGATCCTAACAGCAATGTGATTTATCAGACCGAAGATGATTCCGAAGGACTCCTATACCGTTTCATTCCGAATACTCCCGGAAAGTTGTTGAATGGAGGAACTCTGCAGGCTTTAGCTATCAAAGGATCTCCGGGTATGGATACCCGAAACTGGGACTCAAAAACCATTGAAGAGGGACAAAATTTTGATATCGAATGGATTGATATGGAGGAGGTTGAGAACCCCGATGATAATCTCCGTTACAGGGGATATAAAAAAGGTGCTGCCCGTTTTGCCAGGGGCGAAGGGATGTGGTATGGAAATGATGCTGTTTATTTTGCATGTACGAATGGCGGGCCAAAAAAACTGGGCCAAATATGGAAATACACGCCAAGCCCTTCAGAAGCTGCTCGGGGGGAGGTAAATTCCCCTGGCGTCCTTGAACTTTTTGTGGAATCAACCGACAGTTCGATTATAGAAAATGCCGACAATCTTACAGTAGCTCCATGGGGAGATCTGATCGTATGTGAAGATACTGGTGAGAGGCAGGATCTTATCGGCATTACTCCTGAAGGCAATGTTTATAAATTCGGCCGTAATCCAAAATCCAATTCCGAGCTGGCAGGCGCCACATTTTCCCCTGATGGATCCACGCTTTTCATGAATATTCAACATTCAGGGTTGACGCTTGCGATTACCGGACCATGGGAGAAAGCTCGTTCTTAACAATTCTGATTAGAAATACCTGCTGCAAAAATATTTGCAGCAGGTATTATTTATAAAACATAGTAAATCATCAGAATTACGCCGAAAGCCAAAAACATTCGACAAATATTCGAATTTATTAAGGTATAACCTAAACAGCAGGTGGTGTCTCACCGGTAACCCTTTCCTCTTCCTCACCATAATCACCGGCTATATACCAAGCACCGGCGGCTAATGCCAGATCTTTAAGAAGATTGGTCATGGCCATTTGGTCACCGCCGATTACAGCAGGAAGATGAATCGACAGAACAAAAATTAAAAGTAATACACCCAATAATATACCTGCCAGACGTACTTTTTTCTCAATTAGAAAACTAACACATACGGCCAAAAAGGCTGCACCCGTTAAATAGACCCAGAATACACCGCCTGGAATAGGAACCATCCCTGCCATTGCTCCTGCATTCATGAAGTGAAAGAGCCCGAAAATTGCGAATACTATACCGAAAAGAATTCTACCCGCTTTCTTTAGTGTTTCCATATTAATCTCTTTTTTAAGTGAAATAGGTTAACGTTAAAGAATATCATACAGAAACAGCAACTAAAAGCCAAATAAAACTACTGGTAAATGTATTATTTTTCTGTACTTACCAACTGCCAAGAATGCGGCGAATCTGGATAATTTGGCCGATATGATAGGCTCCGTGATCAATGATAAGCATTGCTTCCCGGAAGAGAGTCTGACCGCCGCCATGGGGGAAAGGCTCCAGGAGATCCAATTCTGGATTGCTGATCATCTCTTTCATACGATCAATCCCCTCCTGAACGGCTGATTTAGAATTCTCCCATTCTTCTTTATCTGCCGGTTTATGAGATTCCGGCCAGTAATCATCGGGCCAGTCAATTTCTTCATACCTTTCATTGATGCAGAATTCGATAATATCATCCTGACTTATGCGAATATGCTCAACCAGTTGCCAGATCGTATGAGGTACTCCTTCTGCTTTAATACCCGCCTGTTGCCAGGTTATCCCTTGTACTGCCTGTGTAAAATCGACATGGGCATTTTTACCATTGAGCTGTTCAAGGAGTAATTCACGGACAGACTTTCGGCTACTCATGGATTAATGGAATTGCGTTTAAAACTGCTTCAGAAAGAGAGGATAAAACAAAAGCCCCGATTGCTTCGAGGCTTTATTTTCAAGTAACTATTTACAATGTACAGCTATTACCCTATGCAAAACAACTATTTTTCCGATAGGATAAGTGATATATAAGTAATATTATAGTAATATATAATCAAGCTTTAGGTATTAGTGGTTTATTATTATCTTAGCAAGTTATTATTATTCGAAGATAAACATAGTTTAAGACAGAACTTGTGCTTTATGCCTAAACAAATAGGAAAACTGACGCTTTATTCTGTTGATGATCTGCATCAGCAACTGGGACTCAGTAAAATGACCATTCGCGCCTATCTGAGGGGAGGTAAAATCCGTGCCCGAAAACTTGGGGTACAGTGGTATGTAACGGAAGAAGCTCTCCGGGAATATTTCAATGAACCCGCTGAAAACAAAATGAAACATCAAAAAATTAAAAAGAACTATCGATATGTTGTCAAGGGGGTAAACGACCTGGTAAGTGAGCAGGAAGAATGTGAAACTATTGAGGAAGCAGTGACCTGTATCGACAACCTGGCAATTATCAGCTTATTTCAGGTGGCTATTATCGACAAGGAAACGGATGAAGTAGTGGAACTCATTAAAGCCCGCGATTTTTTGGAAAGGCATAAGAATTAATATTGTTATCAGTGATTAGTTACGGGTTAGTTGTGAGAGCATTTAGCAATAACCAATGAGTAATAAAGCACCTGAGCTCAAAATATGATTTTTGCATCAAACAATTTACTAATTAGCAGATAACCAATTCAAAAAACCATGCTGAAAAAGGATAATACAAAACTTGAGATCTTTGGATTCGGTGACGATGAAGCGGAAAATAATTTTTACTGCCTGGTCAATATTAAGAAAAATCCGGATGGCATCGATCTGAAAAAATTGTCTATGGCCGACCCGCGAAATTTTGATGAAGAGCTGAACAGGCAGGGATGTATCCTGCTATTGCGCGGCGATGAAGTTGAGGAACTTATTAACCGCGGCGATGTCAACGACACCGATCTGCACAAATCGCTGTACGACCTGGCTGTGCAGGAAGAAATTATTGGGTAAAAAGCTAGAAGCGAGACGCCAGACGGGCCTGTCCGTGTCCGTCCCTAACATAGCTTGACCACAAAAAGGACAAGTTATGAACAAACGCAAACTAAACAAACGACGAGAATTCAGTGAACAGATTCGCAGGAAAGCGGTCCGGGAATTTCGAAGCGGGAACTATAGTGTAAAAGAGCTGGCGGATTTGTATCATTGTGCCCCAACGACCATTTACCGTTGGATTTATAAATATTCACCTGCTGATTCCCCCAGCGTAAACGTTGTCGAAATGTCCGAAAGCACCGATAAAAAAGTCAAAGATCTTACAGATCGTATTGCACGGCTCGAGCGCAAGCTCGGCCAGAAACAGATCAAAGTTGATTTCCTGGAGAAGATGGTCGAGTTGGCCGAAGAGGAATACGATCTGGATCTAAAAAAAAATTCTTCTGGGACACCCTCGAGTGGTTCCGGGAGCACCGACAGTTAACCACCTATAGTCTGAATGCACTATACCGGGTGGTCGGGATTACCAAGCAGGCTGTCTGGGAGCATTTTAAGCGCGAGGAGACCGAGCTGGGGCTGATCCGCCGGCTAGATCGGACAGGTGGACGAGCGGCGGGCCCGAACATCCGGGAGAGGGCCTGGAGAAGCTCTACTGGCAACTGGCCCCGGAGGGGATGGGCCGCGACAAGTTCTGCCGGATCTTTGGGGAGCTGGGCTATGGGGTGCGCCGCCCGAAAAACCGCATGCGCACGACCATACCGGCCCATAAGGTCTTTGAGAACCTGATTGAAGGACGGCTGGTCGATGGACCTTGCCAGGTGTGGCAAAGCGACATCACCTACATAAAGATCGGTGAGGAGTTCTATTATCTGACCTTCATCATCGAGGTATACACCCGCCGGATCGTCGGCTATGCGACCAGCAAGAGCCTGCGGGCCGAGGCGAACCTGCAGGCCCTGCAGAGAGCCCTCGAGGAGTTTTCTGCCAAACAGCTGGAAGGCTGCGTGCATCACTCCGACCGGGGATCCCAATACACCGACGGGCGATATTTGGCGTTACTGCGTGCTCACGGAATCCAGGTCAGCATGGGTGGGAGAGCCACCGACAACGCCTTCGCCGAGCGGATCAACGGGGTGATTAAAAACGAATACCTGGTCCCGAAGTCCCTGAGCAGCTTTCGGGGGCTACGACGCCATACCCACAAGGCAGTGACCGACTACAACACCAAACGTCACCATGGGGCCCTTGGGCGTTGCTCCCCGTTCGAGTATGAACGGGAATACTGGCAGTTGCCCAAACGGCAACGAAAAGTCGAAGTCATTCGCTCGGAAAACATCCCGAAATTTTTGGAGGCTAGCCTCCAAAACATTCCCGTTGACACCGGCGGGCAATATCCCTATTGTATGGTACATTTAAATTAATCATCAACAATAACGGTCAAGCTATTCCAGGGACGGACACGGACAAGTGATCTTACTGCCTTAGTGGCAAGCCTCAAACTTTAAAAGGCCCGTTTTTCTGCCACCAGTGCCAGGATTTCAGCAATGATATAATAGTTTTTCCGTCCGATATTTCTCCACTGTAGACCATCTCAACTGCTTCTTTGAAAGGAAGCCGTTTTTTCAACAGAAATTCATCCTTTTCCACCTGCTGTTCGTAGGATTCAATGTCCCACGCCACATACAGATGAATAATTTCATCAGTATAACCGATGCTTGGATAAAAATGACCGACATATCGAAATTGATTGCACACCAGTCCCGCTTCTTCCCTGAGCTCACGGGTCGCCGTGCTGTCGGCGGTTTCGCCTGAATCGATTTTACCCGCGGGCACTTCATAAAAGATCTGGGACGTAGGATAACGAAATTGTCGAACGAGCATCACATCACCATTTTCAAAAACCGGCAGTACAGCCGATGCGCCGGGATGTTTGATCCACTCCCTGCTGGAAGTCGAACCATCAGGCAATCGCGCTTCATCTAAAAAAACGTGCAGTAAACGACCGCTGAAAACTTCCTGCGAAGTCAGTCTTCGTTCTATCAGCTTGTCAGTATCATTCATAGGAAGATCACTGAATCATTTTTATCTTTAGGTGGTTAGTAAAACAGGAAATAATATAACAAACGTGCCGCTAAACTGTTGGCTGAGCCGTATAACATAGATCGCAAGAAGGTGGAGGTAAAACAAGTTCTGTATACATGGTCCAATTTTGTTTCCATGTCCCGGATCTTTGTGGCGCTTCCGATTATCTACCTGCACTACACCAATGGTCAACAAATAACATGGGCGGTAACAGCCCTTGTTTTTTATGGAATAGTATCAGATTACCTCGATGGCTTTCTGGCACGGTGGAATAATGAAATTACAGAATGGGGAAAGGTACTGGATCCCCTGGCCGATAAAATCTGTGCCTTTTTGCTGTTCTTTTATGCCGTTTACATCGGACTCATTCCACTTTGGTTTTTTATTGTCGAAATTACCCGGGATGCTATCATCATGAGTGGATCGCTTTATATAAAAAAGCTGAGAGGCAAGGTGGCGATGGCTGTTATGTCGGGTAAAATAAATGTCAATATACTTGGTTTATACTGGCTGTCCGTTTTCTTCTATCCGGAAGCGGAACCTGTGCATTTAATGCTTATGGGAGCTTCATTATCTGTAATGACTTTCTCCCTGTTTGATTACCTTTACCGCTTCTACCAAATTCGCAAAGGCGTAGAATTTAACTGAGGATTTACTACTTCCAGCCAAAATTATATGGGGACTTTTGGTGTTCCCAAATATCAAAGTCCTAACCAGATAAATTTAAATATTAAATAGGTCCAGCCTGAAGATGGGTTTACTTGAAAAACTAGGTCTCAAAAAAAAGGAAAAAGTTGATAAAGGTGTCGAAAAAAGCCGTAGCGGTATTATGGAAAAGCTCGGCAAGGCTGTTGCAGGCAAAAGTACCATCGATGACGAAGTCCTCGATGACCTTGAAGAGATTCTGATTACTTCCGACGTTGGAGTTAAAACGACGCTCGAGATTATAAATCGTATTGAAAAACGCGTAGCTCGTGACAAATACCTGAACAGCAGTGAACTGAATAACCTCCTGCAGGAAGAAATTATCGGCCTGCTTAAGGATCACACACCGGACAAACCCGCTGAGTTCGAAGCCGAATTTCCGCAAAAACCACATATTATTATGGTCGTGGGAGTTAACGGCGTTGGTAAGACAACTACTATCGGCAAACTTGCTCACCACTATAAACAGGCCGGTAAGAACGTAGTACTTGGCGCTGCCGATACCTTCCGTGCAGCGGCGGTTGACCAGCTGCAAATATGGAGCGAACGCGCTGACGTTCCGCTTATCCAACAGGGTCAAAATGCAGATCCAGCCGCCGTGGCTTATGATACTGTCTCTGCCGCGAAGGCAAGGGGTGCTGATGTCGCTATAGTTGACACTGCCGGACGGCTTCACAACAAAAAATCGCTGATGGAGGAACTTGCCAAGATCAAGCGCGTGATGGGAAAGGTTGTTGACGGAGCTCCTCATGAAGTGCTGCTGATACTGGACGCTTCTACCGGACAAAACGCGATGCAGCAGGCCAGAGCTTTTACTTCTTTTGTTGATATTACGGGGTTAACGCTAACCAAACTCGACGGTACAGCCAAAGGGGGTATTGTAATCGGTGTCTCTAACGAGCTGGATGTTCCGGTTAAATATATCGGTGTGGGCGAACAGATCGAAGACCTGCAGGTATTTGACCGTGAATTGTATGTACATACGCTTTTCGAGGATAACCAATAGCTTCCTTCATTTTTTCTTTTATTTTTAAGCTAGTGTCTTGTCAATCGTAAACCTGTCAGGTTTAACCTGGATATTAAGTAATCACTGTAACACTGTTCTAAAACCTGACAGGTTTCACCCTACATTTTATCGTTGACACCACACTAGGGTAGTGGTTATTGGTCATTAGTCACCAAATATCGCTATACTTATTTTATGCAGGTAACACCAGAAAGACACAGAGATATATCGTTGGCAAACAGTAACAGGATGTCTGCAAAGAATGGTTGGCTTAGGATTACTTTATCTCACAAAGGGAAAGAAGCCTGTAACCACAGGCCTGACTTGTCTATGTATCTTCTTTACTGTCACGGTAACACCGGCGGCGCAATCTGTCGGGATTACAGACTCCGCAGAGGCCGGACAAAACCTTGAAATGGGTCTTCAACTGCAGGATAAGGGCGATTATCGCTTATCCAACAAATACCTGATTAGTGCGGCCTCATGGTTTGAAAGCAACAGTAATTTTCAGCGCGCCGCTCACTGCTATAATCACGTCAGTTCCAATTTTAACCTGATGAGTAAACTCGATTCTGCGGAAATCTATGCCCGGAAAGGACTGTCGCTGGTTTCAAGCTCTGCGGAGGAAAACAAGACGGAAGTGATCCGATCCTTTACGTTACTCGGTTTGATAGACGCACGTCACGCAGAGTACCGTTCTGCGAAAGAATGGCTGGAACGGGCAATGGGTTTGATTGATCACCCGGACGTCAGTCCGTCTTTACAGACTACGGTCATAGGCAGTCTCGGATATCTCTATGATGATCTTGGGGAATACGACAGGGCTATCTCGCTATACCGGCAAGGATTGGAAATAATATTGGCAAATACCGATCCCCCAAAAGAACAGGTTGCCAAACTGTATAACAATCTCGGTTATTCATATACAAATAAAGGATTATACGATCAGGCTCTGGCTTTTTATAAAAAAGAGCTGGAAACCGGGCTGGAGATAAAAGGACCGACTCATCCCGATATTGCCGGCGCTTATATCAACCTGGGCTCAGGTTATCTCCGAAAAGGCGATTGGGGCGAGGCATTAATCTACTTCCGGAAATCACTGAATATTGTTCGGGAGACAGTCGGAGAAGCTCACAATCTGGGGGCGCTTAACTATGACAGTATCGGACTTTGCAATGTAAAACTCGGCAATTTTGAAGAAGGCATCGCCAATCTGCGTAAGGCAGTGGATATAAAGAGTGAACTATTGAATCCCGCTCATCCCGAAGTTGCTGTTACTTACAAGCACATCGGCATGGCCTTCGCCGAACAACATGGCTACACTTCTGCCCTGGATTATTATGAAAAGGCACTTTCGATTCAGCGGACCAGCCTGGGCAAGCGCCACCCGCGACTGGCCGACACTTACAATAAGCTGGGCAAATATTATGTGGAGCAGGAAAAGCCGCAGAGAGCTTTAGGTTACCTGGAACAGGCAGTATCAGTGATTGCCGGATCGTTTGAAGAAGCTCATCCGGCCCTGGCTGTTACGTATACACAGATGGGGCGGGCGCAGGTTCAGTTGGGTAATATGGTGCAGGGATTGTCACTGATTCAGCAGGCACTGAAAGTAATTTCAGGTTCCTTTGAACCGGAGGATCTCTTTGACAACCCAAAAATTTCCTCTGTTGATTATCCTCAGTATGCTGTAAATACTTTATTCGAAAAAGCCAAAATACTACGACAGGCAGGTATGGCTGATGGTGACAATTCTTACCTGGAGGCTTCCCTGATAAGCTATAACCTTTTGTCCGACCTGTTGGATCACCTGCAGATTGAATATATAAGTGACCGTTCTAAGCTGGCAATCAGCGAAAAAAGTCATGCTGTCTATGAATACGCGATGAAAACAAGCTACGATCTCTACCGGAAAACAAATCAACGGCGGTACATCGAACGGGCATACTTCTTTGCGGAAAAAAGCAAAGGCCGTGTGATGCTGGAACAGATGAATCGCAGCAATATTCAGCATTATGCCAGTATACCTGATTCCCTGGTACAGTTCGAGCGGCAGCTGAAGTATCAAACCAACCGGATTCGCGAAGAAATTGACCGAACCATTAATGAAGAAGATTCACCGGATTTACAATTATCAACTCTGAGAGATTCTCTTTTTACACTAAATCGACGGTTTGCAAAACATGTTGAAAATCTGGAAAAAAATTATCCGCGCTACCACAGAGTGCGCTATGAAACAAACATTCCTTCCGTTGATGAATTGCAGTCTGACCTCGGTCTTGATGAGGCTGTCATAGAATATGTTTACGGGGAAACTTCACTCTTTGCACTTGTAATAACCAGGAACCATTTTCGGTTTTATAAACTGCAGTACACTTCGAATCTCGACACCGATATCAGTGCCTTTAAGGAGGCTGTTTTTCAAAGGGACAGAAATGTATATCACCAGAAGGGAAGGAGCCTGTACAAATTACTGATCCAACCATTGGAAGCAGATCTGAAGGATAAAAACAGCCTTTTGATCGTGCCCGACAAAAGCCTGGCCCTGGCGCCATTTGGAGCTCTGCTTACAAATGATGCAGGCCAAAACAGATCTTATATAAATCTGCCTTACCTGGTCAGGAAATATGCGATCAGTATCACACCTTCGGTTGCGTTGAGAAAAATGCAAGAAACCCACAAAAATATTACCTTTGGTACCGAATTTCTAGCTTTTGCACCGGTATTCAGCAAAGATTCCTCAATCGATATCTTGTTTCCGCGGTCAAATGAAGATGCTGAGCCGCCCTATCTTCCTTCAAGTTTGGATGAGGTTGAACAGATAGCCAAGCTATTTGAAGAGAACCAGAGTTTTTGGAGTTATTTATGGGGGACTGAAAACGTAAGACTCTTCGCCCGAAAAGAAGCAACAGAACGTGCCTTCAAAAGTGTTTCCGGAGATAATGCACGTTATATTCACCTGGCAACGCACGCTTTTGTCTCTGAATCTCAATCCCACAATGCCGGCATCGTATTTCACCGTGATAACGGTGGTGATGAAGACGGCATTTTGTATTCGGATGAAATCTATAATCTTTCAATGAATTCGGAGCTGGTGGTGCTCAGCGCCTGCGAAACGGGACATGGTTCGGTTGTACAGGGGGAGGGCGTCATGGGGCTGAGCAGGGCTTTCCAGTATGCCGGTAATCCTAACCTGCTTGTCTCACTGTGGAAAATTGACGATCGCTCAACCTCATCGCTGATGACTACTTTCTATAAACGACTGCTGGAAGCGGCTGAGACCAAAAAACGATCCCTTCAGTCAGCTCAGCTCGAACTAATTGCGGATGCGAGATTTGCACACCCGTACTACTGGGCATCTTTTATGCTGGTGGGCGATTAAAAAAGCCCTGCACATTTTATACATATGCATGGCTACAATTATGTAGCTAACTATGATTTGCTGTAGGTAGGATTAAATATCTATCCGCCGTCGCCGGGTGGCATTTTTGAATCATCGTCCTCCGCTTCCTCATCTTCATCCTGATCTGGAGTAGCTAATAATAAATAACTTGTGAATTGTTCTTCTTCTAAAAATTCAAACATAATGATCTCCTGAATTAAATTTTAAATTATCCAACGTACTCTTTCCTAAGACAAAAGAGCAACTGTAAATAATGTGATGATAATTTGGAACAATTGCCAGACTTTTTAACATTGGGATTATAATTGTTGGAATTAACCGGGGACGAGGAACAAGGAAATAAGGTGGATATTCTGCAGCGGCTTTTAATATTTTTATTGGTTTTACTTTGTCCGTTGATTGCCACGGGACAAAGCATCCAGCTGGCCGACTCGCTGTTCAGCAAAGGTACGGAGTACGATGAGCGGGGAAATATGCGGGAGGCCGAATTTTATTACGGGGAGGCATATGATATTTACCGGCAGCACCAGGACACTGTCTCATGGCTGGAGGCGGGGAAGGAATATGCCAGCGCACTGGTATACCGATCCAGGTATGATGATGCAATGGGGCTGTACAGGATGCTCCTGCAGGTCGAACATCCTGCTAATGACGTTTACAACCGCGGGGATATATACAACAGTATGGGATGGGCTTCCCGGCGTGCTGGAGAGTTGGACCAGGCAATAAATTATTACCAGAAATCACTTCCACTTGCGCGGGAATCAGAAGACAGTGTTCTTATCGGCGTAGTTTATGATAATATGGGAGGTATCTTCTACAGAAAGGGCAATTATTCAAAATCCCTGGAATTTCGTCAGTCGGCTATTAAATATTTTCAGGAGATAAATAATCAGAGTAGAATAGCAATTACCTTGAGCAACATGGGTCAGATTTATAGGAAATTATTACTTTATGATAAAGCCCTGGAATATTTTAATCGCAGTTTAGAACTCCGTTTGGAGCTTGGCGATGTTAACATGCTTGCGACGATTTATGATAATATTGCCGGAGTACAAAAGAATTTGGGGAACTATGGGCAGGCATTAATGTCATATCAAAAAAGCCTGGGTTACCGTAACCAGGCGGGAGACCTGCGGGGTTCAGCTACAACCTTAAACAATATTGGACTATTGTATAAAGGCTTGGGAGAATACGACAAAGCCCTCGAGTATTATCGTCAAAGCCTGGCAATGCAGGAGGAAGTTTCCGGCCCGGCTTCGATTGCAACTATTACCAGAAACATCTCTAAAATACTCGTGGAACAAGGTGAGCTTGAACAGGCTATTGCATTGCTTCGGAAAGTTATGGATTTAAGAAAGAGGACAGGTAATCCTTATGACATCGCCTCATCCCTGGAGGATATGACGTCTATTGAGCTTAAAAATGGGAATATTAATAAAGCAGAACAATATGTCGCGGAGCTGAAAACCATAGCCGATTCCACCAACAGTTACGATCTGCTAAAAGATGCATATTTTTGGCAGGGAGAAATTTCACAGCGCAAAGGCAATTACGTTGAAGCTATCTCACATTTTAATAAATCCTACGCCTACAGCCGGTTTCTCCCTCCCGCAGGGCAGATTTCCTCTCTGAAGAACCTGGCCCGGGCCTATCACAAAACAGGTTCCGACAGCACGGTGATATATGGGCAGAAAGCAGTTGAGATAATCGAAAGGCATCGATCTAATGCCGGTGCGATGACAGATCTGAGAGCCGGTTATTTCAAACGCCATTCCGACTTTTACATCGACCTGGCTTCGTGGCTGCTCACCTATAAGCAGGATACTTCCGGAGCATACCGTATGATTGAGATGGCCAAAGCGCGGTCGCTGAGTGATGAGCTTGCCGAAGCTGCTGTTAATATCGAACAGAAACTGCCCGAAGAGATACGGGTCGAACAAAATGAAAAAAGAAACCGGATAGAGGAGCTGTATTCTGAAATGGAGACGACTCTTGATTCTCAGAAGCAGTCGTCTCTGAAGAAAGAAATCCGGAATGCCGAGCTGGATTTCGCTGCTTTCCAAAACAGGCTCAGAAATGAATTTCCCGAATTCAGGCAGGTTGAATCACCGGAGTCCATTACTCTGGAGAAGGCGCAGGCGCTGAATGATGACAGTACAGCCGTGCTGGAGTATGCTGTTTCAGAGGATAACCTGGTTATGTTTCTTATCAGCCGCGATAACATTCGTGTGGAACAGTTTGCACTGAATGAGGATGAAACCGGATCTCTTGAAGGCGAAATTACGGAATGGGTAACCGGTTTCAGGGATGCTATTATATCGAATGCTCCAAAAGGAGTACTTGATGAAATGTCGGTAAAATTATACGAAGTGCTAATCCGTCCTTTTGAAGAGGAAATAAGGGACTTTAAGAATCTTGTGGTGGTTCCCGACGGGGCCCTGGTATACCTTCCGTTCGAAGCGCTTATGAAAAACGGCAGATACCTGGTTGAAAACCACCGTATCAAATATGAACCCTCGCTCACCAGCCTGACCCTGTTGAAAGAACCTGAATCGCCCGATGACCGCATGGAACTGCTTGCCGTCGCGGGTTCACAGCCTCAATTTAATGAGCAGAGCCTACTGCGTAAATCCTCATTTTCGGCTCTGCCGTCGACTCTTATCGAGGTCGATTCAATTGCAACTAATTTTCAGCACATTTCGACTCTCAGGGGCGAACTTGTTTCGGAACAGGCACTAAAGGAGTTATTGGATCAAAACAAGTATAAATATATCCACCTGGCTACGCACGGTGTAATAGATGAAGAACAGCCCCACCGCAGCGGATTAAGCCTGTCGACGGACGGAGAAGTAACCGCTTCTTCACGGGAAGACGGCATGCTGCGCAGTTCGGAGATATACAGCTTTGATCTGCCTTCGGATATGGTGGTGCTCAGCGCATGTAACACCGGACTCGGGAAAATGGTGAAAGGAGAAGGGATGCTGGGACTTCAGCGCTCTTTCTTTTACGCCGGGACATCTACGGTCGTAATCAGCCTGTGGAGTGTGTATGACCGCTCCACAGCCAACTTTATGAATGTCTTTTATAAGTCGATTCTTGAAGAACAGAAGAAAGAAACATCAGGGTGGATGGAAAGTCTCCTGCGATGGGTGGGCTGGGAACAGTCGATTCGGTTCGGTTACCGCGCCACCGCCATGCACGAAGCCAAGCTGCAGATGATTGACCATCCGCTGTTTAACCACCCGGTGTACTGGGCACCATTTGTGGTGGTGGGAAGGTGATGAGGGATTGAGTTTTGATTTACTGAGGGATTGGGGGAAGACGTACGACGCGAGTCGCTAAACGTGAAATGAGAAAACGCTCATAACGAGAGCTTCACCCTTTCCACAATCCTCGTTCTGAACCTCTGGTTCGGAACGGGAATCGTGTGCCACCTCCGGTGGCAGTTAATTTCTCTTCGTCCTGTCAATAAACTCCTGGTTGTCTACTTCTGGGGGGTTATCGGTATTAGCCAACAGCACCGTTGTTGCATACATTGTACGCACGATATTCGACATTTTTTCAAAATGGATTTTATGAACTTCATCACCGGGCCGATGATAATCCTCATGCACCCCGGTAAAGAAAAAGGCGAATGGAACCCCGAGACGACCGAAATTCCAGTGATCGCTTCTGCGGTAAAACTGGTTCGGGTCATTCAGGTCGTTATATTTCATATTGAGTTCTATGTTGCCCGATTTTTCATTCGCCACTTTCAGCAGGCTGTCAAGCTGTGATGAAATGATATCCGCACCAATGATATAGGCATAGTTCTCGATCCCCAGCTCTTCATGCTCGGCATCAATCCGGCCTATCATGTCGGTGTTAAGATTTGCAATCGTTTTTTCTATTGGAATCACCGGATGATCGGAATAATAGCGGGATCCCAGCAATCCTTTCTCTTCACCCGATACATGCAGAAACAGGATACTCCGCTTTGGTTTGGCGCCATTTTGTTCAGCATCTTTGAATGCTTTTGCTACATTTATCAGGGCTACGGTTCCGCTGCCGTCGTCATCGGCCCCGTTATAGATCTTGTCACCGGTTGAATCCGGTTGACCTATTCCCACATGATCATAATGAGCGGTCAACACAATAACCTCATCCTTCAATTCAGGATCAGCCCCTTCCAAAAAAGCCAGCACGTTTTTGGTATGTATAATTTCTTCCCCTATATATGGAATGTGCCTCAATTCAAACTCCAGTTCTTGAGCACGAACTGACTGGATATTGCTGATCAGTGAATCACGGTACTGTTTTAGCCCGGCATCGCTCTTTTCTGTATTTAAGAAGCGGACTGCCATATCGGGACTTACCACGTTATAACCGCGTGAGAACCCTCCCTGTGATCCTTCATTCAGATATTCCAGACTCATTCCTATCAGCTCACCGAAATCAGGTTTGGTTTGTTCTGCAATCTCATCATATTCCTGCTGAGTTACCAGAGGAATAAGCAGGATGCCTTTTGCACCCTGACTCATAATTGCGTTAAACCGGGTCTGATTATTAATCTGCGGATTGATCAGGGTATCTCCTTCTACGATATTGGGTATTTCTGTGAAAATCATCACCCATTTGTCTTTGAGCTCTGCTCCTTCAAGATTTTCGACATTATTTGCCGGGTCATTCACTCCGAATCCTGCAAAAACGATGGAGCCGTCCAGCGTATCAGTACCACCGAAAGAGCGTATATAGTCGGCGATAGTATTTTTACTGGCTACGGACCGGCTGATTCGTTCGCGCGTATTGTCTGTGGTCTTATAAGTTTCAAAAACTACGCTGTCCTGCCTGTTGCCTGTCAGTTCATAGTTTTGAAAATAGGTATTGCTGTCGCCTATGGCCTGCAACCCCATCCGGCTGTATTGATCCGCTAGATATTCGGCTGCCATCTTCTCACCCCTTGTACCGGTTTCCCTTCCCTCCATGGAATCGGCAGCCAGGGCCGACAGGTGCTTTTCCAGGAAATCAACGGTGATGGCATCCTGATGTTTCAAAAGGATACTGGTGTCGGTAGTCGGTTTTTCTTTCGCGGTATTTTGTGAGCCGCTGCAACCTGTTATCAGTATAAGGGCAGACAATAGTAGCGTCTTAAACTTCATAGCATTCGTATTACTGTTAAATTCAGGTTATGCAGATGTTTGTGTACCTATAATTTCATTTACAGGTTTCAAATCAAGGTAAAACTTTGTCGGATCATCATCCTCTACATAAAGGTTGATTTGACGTTCTTTCAACATTTCCAGAATGGCCAAAAAAGTTACCACAATCTTGGTTCGGCTTTTGATCTCCCTGCAGAATGCATGGAAAGCCATACGGCCATGACGGTGCAGTCTTTCCAATATGTATTCGGTCTGTTCTTCAATAGTAATTTCAATCTTTTCAACGTGATGAACACTTCCTTGTTTTTTAATATCTGCAAGTACTTTTTTAAAAGCAGCCATTAACTCAAACATGGTTACATCTTTGAGAGCTTCACCGCTCGCCTGTTTTTCCACCCGGTCGATTTCGGTATTACCGCGAAAGTGCTTTTTTTGCGCCTCCTCCTCTATCGCTTCCATTTTTTCGGACATCTCCTTATACCGCTTATATTCCAGTAACCGCTGTACCAGTTCATATCGCGGATCATTTTCATCGAGCGGCTCATCGGAGTCTTCTTTCGGAAGCATCATTTTGGCCTTGATCGACATCAGCATGCTGGCCATAAGGATGAATTCACTGGCAACATCCAGGTCAAGCTCCTCCATCAGGTGAATATATTCCAGGAACTGGTTGGTAATATATGAAATGGGTATATCATAGATATCCAGTTCATCTCTTTTGATAAAGAAAAGCAACAGGTCGAGCGGACCTTCAAAATTTTTTAGCTGAACGCGATACATATATCCTTTTTATAGCAAGTACCAATCACCTGCAATGTCACATTTCTTTATGAAAAATCGAAATGGTTTTGATGAAATATGCTCATAGTAAACATTCAAAACTTCTAATTCACTATTTCCGAATTATTTCCGCATATTTTATACCTTCTAACATAATATACTGTTGGCTACAATTTGATAAAATGAATTATTCCGAGCTTGTAACTGCCTTACAAGAAAACGACTCATCAAAGATAAATGAACTAATAGAAGCGTTTATACCGCGCCTTATGGCTTTTCTGCGCGTCCATTTGAATGCCGATTATGCCGATGCCCAGGATTGTGCCCAGGAAACGCTGCTGATTACCATAGAAACCATTCAGGAAGATAAGCTTAGAAAGCCGGAAAAAGTAACGGCTTTTATGCTATCTACCTGTCGCAATACGTACCTGAAAATGCAGGGTAAAAACAGGGAGTATGTTAATGAAAACCTCCCGGAACAGCATTATGCAGCACCACAACTGCAGTCGCTGCTGGATGAGGAAAGGGGCCGGCTCCTTCGATGGTGCCTGAAACAGCTTAATAAGAAGTATCAGGAATTTATCCGGTACTGGTTCGATCATCCTGATGAGGCAGCGATCACCGTAGCCGAACATTTTAATATCAGCGTCAACAACGCCTGGACCCGGAAACACCGGATTATAAAGAAGCTGAATGAGTGTTATGAAAATAAAAGCAAAAAATAGTGTAAGGAATTGCCTTCAAGACGTACTTACTAATAAGTCAGACTATAATATTTATAGAATGAATGCTACAGTAACTTCAAAAGGAGGATTATTATGAATGACGACTCAAGGGATCGGCATTTGGAGAAACAGATAGATGCATATATAAAAGGAAACTTAACAGAGTCGGAAGCACAGGAACTCTGGGTGAAATTGATTGAGCGGCCGGATTATATCGAGCTGCTTGAAACGGAACTGGCTGTTAAAACATGGTTTGAACAGCAGGATTCTGAATCAAAGGGCCGGAGCAACAGGGCTGCACCGGGAACGCAGGAACCGCAAGGTTTTAAATATACTTTGCAACATTCATGGAAATGGGCGACTGCTGCTGCGGTGCTTATTATATTGATAATATCGGTGAATTTATTCCGGCCTGGTACTGAACCACCGCTGCATGATCTGGCAATAACAGATATCAATATAGCAGAAAACCTTATTACTGCACCGGTAGTACGTTCCGATACCCACCGGCAAAGCCCCGTGGATTCCATGCTTAATCACGGTTACCAACTGGCGATCTCCGGTGATCTCGAAAAAGCAGTAGCAATTTACAACGACATCATTGAACAATTCAGTGATTCCCCGGCAACGGCTAAAGCTTATTTGAATAAAGGGATTATTCAATACAACAAAGATTTATATCAGGAAGCTATTTCGTCGTTTGATATGGCATTAAATACCGTACGTGAGGACCCGGTAACAGAGGAAAAAGCATACTGGTATCTCGGAAATGCATATATCAATACCGACAACCTTCAACAGGCCAGGGATGCAATTCACAAAGCTTACATGATGGATAATATTTACCGAAACCCGGCCGACCGTCTGCTCCTAAAGCTTGACATTGAACTTGATAATGAATAAGAGACGAAAAATGCGAATAATCACAATCGATTGTTTGTAATTAATGAGTTAATTTTGATTTTAATTCTGACATGATTTCTTAACTCATTACCGTATCATTTTGCAAAATCCTTTACTAGACGCTTCTGACAACGACGAGGCTTTTGAGCAGAGTATTCGTCCCACCAGTATCGAAGAATTCATCGGTCAGCACAAAGTGATCAGGAATCTTTCTGTTTTTATTGAGGCCGCACGGAAACGTAATGAGGCGCTGGATCATGTTATTTTATCGGGACCTCCGGGCCTTGGCAAAACCACACTTGCTCATATCATTGCTCATGAAATGGGCGTGCAGATAAAACCGACGACCGGTCCTGTTCTCGAGAAGCCCGGCGACCTGGCTGGAATGCTTACCAATCTCGAAGAAGGAGATGTGCTTTTTATCGACGAAATTCACCGCCTTAATGCCGTTATCGAAGAATATCTGTATTCGGCCATGGAAGATTATCAGCTCGATATCGTTATCGATTCGGGTCCGAATGCCCGAAGCATACAGATCGAACTGAATCGTTTTACCCTGGTGGGAGCCACCACCCGCAAAGGATTGCTTACAGCACCGCTGCGCGCACGTTTCGGAATCGATATGCGGCTGGACTATTATGATGTAGAACTGCTGCAGCGAATTGCGCTTCGTACATCATCGATTTTGAATATGGGGATTACCGATAAAGGTGCCCACGAAATTGCCCGCCGGAGCCGCGGGACACCCCGCATCGTAAATAAGCTGCTGCGTCGAACGAGGGATTTCGCACAGGTCGAGGATATGGATACCATAAACGATGAAATCGCCGATAAGGCCCTGAATGCTCTCGACGTGGATAAAAACGGTCTCGATGAGATGGATATCCGGATCCTAAAGGCAATTATTGAAAATTATAAAGGCGGACCTGTGGGTGTGGGGACGCTGAGTGTTGCCGTCGGCGAGGATAAGGGCACGATTGAGGAAGTATATGAACCCTACCTCATTAAAGAGGGGTTTCTCCAGCGTACACCAAAAGGACGAATCGCCACCCGGCGAGCTTTTGACTACCTGGGGATAGATCCCGCCGAGAGAGAAGGCGACCTGTTTAGTTAAATTCGAAATCCGAATGTTCAAAATCCGAAACGGCTGCTGGAGGTTAAAAGATAAGCAGGATCGAATTGTTCGAACTGAAAAATAATTAAAATTACAAATGTTTTGGATTTTGAACATTAGTGCTTCGGATTTAAAAGATACTGCCAGTGTAATCTGTGTTTATTTTTTCGTAGCTTCACTGCTCTTGATTTTCCTTGCTGAACCTCGACTTTTAATGAACTTTGTTTGTATAAGATGAAAAATTTATTTACTTCCGAATCGGTATCTGAAGGCCATCCCGATAAAATAGCCGATCAAATATCTGATGCTATTCTCGATTCCATGCTTTCGGATGATCCTGATTCCCGTGTCGCTGTTGAAACTCTGGTCACTACCGGACTTGCTGTTATTTCGGGTGAAGTTTCGGCCGACTCCTATGTAGACGTACAGGAAGTTGTTCGCCAGGTTATACGGGATGTCGGTTATACGAAAAACTCTTACCGGTTCGACGCTGACTCCTGTGGCGTTCTTACAACCATTCACCAGCAAAGCCCGGATATTGCACAGGGAGTTGATGAAAGCGAAGAAAAAAAGATGGGAGCCGGAGACCAGGGCATGATGTTTGGATATGCCTGCAGGGAAACCCAGGAATATATGCCGATGTCGTTGCAATACTCGCATGACTTATTGCGAAACCTGGCGCACATCCGTAAGAATACAGCCCTAATGCCTTACCTGGGGCCGGACAGCAAGAGCCAGGTTACAGTGGAATACGATGAAAACGGCAGCCCCAAAAGAATTGATACGATTGTTATTTCCACCCAGCACAGTGAGGAAGTGGACCAACCGCAGATCAAGGAAGACCTGAAGAAACATCTTATACCGGAAGTTATCGATGAAAAACTGATGGATACTAAAACAATTTTTCATGTGAATCCAACGGGGAAATTCGTTATCGGCGGGCCACATGGAGACACCGGACTCACGGGACGTAAAATTATTGTCGACACCTACGGCGGTCGCGGTGCTCACGGCGGCGGTGCTTTTTCAGGGAAGGATCCTTCCAAAGTGGATCGAAGCGCAGCATATGCCGCACGACATATAGCCAAAAATATAGTGGCTGCCGATTTAGCCGATGAATGCCTGATACAACTTGCCTATGCGATCGGGATTGCAGAACCGGTATCCGTTAATATAAACACCAATGGCACCGGTAAAGTAGACGATATGAAGCTTGCCCGGGCTATCAAGCAAACTTTTGACTGCACACCTGCAGGAATCATCAACCGCTTTAATCTCAAACGACCCATCTATAAGAAAACCGCGGCGTACGGACACTTCGGCCGTTCGGAATTTCCATGGGAAAAGCTTGATTTTACGGACAAGATTCAGAAAGCGCTCTGATGGTGAAACACCAGACGTTTTCGCCCCCCTGTTGTCATTCTGAGCAAGGGACGGTGGTTTTTCCGGGCCGCTGCCGAAGAATCTCGTTGGTGGGGCCGGGTATCATTGTCCAGGACTGGTTGCCATGCAAGCGAGATCCTTCGACTGGTTCATTGCTTGCCTTGGTTTATACTTTGTTGTCTCAGGATGACAAGTGGGGGTGTCGGTGAGACTCAATTGGAAATGTACAGAATTTTATTTAAAAACCATTCTCCCCCTGTTGTCATTCTGAGCAAGGGACGGTGGTTTTTCCGGGCCGCTGCCGAAGAATCTCGTTGTGTTTATCTGCCAAATCTGTCTCATCTGTGTTCTATTAATTGGCAGAATTTCCGCTGATGGTTTGACCGAAGAAAATAGCGTTCAGGAACAGTTTGTTGGTGCCGTACCAGAAAGCCCGGAAGTTGGGATTGTCGGTCATTGCAATCACCTTTCCTCTACCCATTCCGCTAACTACAATAGCAGCGGTGTCTCTCAGCTGATCCAGCTTTTCTTCCGAAATATACCCGCTGGCAAGAGGTTCATCAGTATAATATAACGGAGTCGCGTACTCGTTTTCAGCCTTTTTCATAAAAATAGAGCTGTTCCGGAAAACCGTCAGGTCCTCATAATTGTACCCGTACCCGAGAGGGTGGGTCAGATCCAGCTTCGCATGAAAGATAGAACCACCGATAACTTGCGCGCCGCGGGCACGATCCATCCGGGCATACGGTTGGGGAGTTACTTCATCCTCAACAGAATCCTCTTCATCGGGCCCTTCTTCATCAGTAAATTTTATATTGGCCAAATCATTATTTCTTGCCCACCTGGCAGCTTGTTTCGTCGCAATAAGCGTACCGCCATTGCGAACCCATCTTTTCAGCCTTTCAACTGTTCTGTCGGAAATATCGCTGTAACCGCCACTTACCATTACAATTACGTTATAACGTTCCAGGTCTGCATTGATCATCCGGTTCTGGGTCAGCAGTGTTGCATGCATATCATACCGGTGATCCAGCAGGTGCCATGCTTCGCCAACTTCGTATGAACTTGCTCCACTTCCCGAGATAATTGCTACTTTGGGTAATTCTATATTTTCAAAACTGCGGCTGCCCAGATCAAGGCCATCGGAAGTGAGGCCCGTGTTAACGGCATATATCCTCACTGCATCTTCATCGGCGGCTTTCTTGATGAGCTCGTGAATTTTCTCCTGTTCTACAGACTGGGGACCTAAGGGAACCATAATGGATCCGTAATCGAATTCTTTGGTTCCTTCGCTGGTAATGGCCGTAAAAGGTTTAGATGTGACCTTGGCCCGGATATTATTTTTCAGAAGACGATAAAGGGCTCGCGGCGCGTAATATTCATCCCATTCGAAAATATAGGTGTAATCACTTTTGCCACCGACAATTTCGCCGTCAGGAAAGGCGGGAAGACCTTCCACCTCTGCTCCCAACAGATCATCATTGAACGCGCGGCTATCCAGTTCGGCAAATGGTAAATTGAAGGCGTACGGCATCGTCCAGGTCGATACATCATAAAAGAGACTATCTGGAAAGCTGGTTCTCCGTTCAAACAAAGCTTCAATAAACCGGTGCTGGTTTTGGTTTGTCGGCACGATATAACCGGAATTGCTATCAAAGCGGATTCCATTCGATTCAACGTCTTCCGCCAGTTTATATACCTCTATTTCATGGCGGCGAAGCAATTCAACAAAATGGTGGGTTCGGGCCCGGTCATATGGTGTGCCAAAAACGTATCCTTTGACAGAAGCTTTTGAAGCCTGCTGCATGGCTTCCTTATAAAAATCCCGCTGATAGTTAAGAATATCAATCCTCAGGTTTTGTGCTGCTTCCAGAGTGGAAAGAGTGGTCAAAAACTGGTTTTTAATAGTAAATGGAAATTTCAGTACACCGTGAATGCTCTCCTGGGCATGTCCGCGGGAGCTGGCCTGTTCAAAAAGAATTCCGATGCCGCCATTAATATCAGGGTAGGTCGACCCTTTTCCATAGTAATAGTCATCAAAATTTTCTTCCGAATAATATAACCGCTGTTCACTGTCGAGGTATTCGGCATGATAATCGGCAATTGCGGATGTCAGTTCCTGGTTCGCCTGCGGCGTCAGCGGATTCGTACGGGAGGGGATACCCGGCTGAAAAAAGAAGGTGGAGTTGGTACCCATTTCGTGATGGTCGGTAAGGATATTGGGTTTCCACTCGTGATAGTTCTTAATCCGTCCCTGACTTTCGGGATGTTGAACCAGCATCCAGTCTCGGTTGAGATCAAACCAGTAATGATTTGTTCTGCCGGAAGGCCAGCGCTGGTTGAGCTCCATACTGTTGGGATCGGATACGACATTCTTGCTTTTATGTGTATTCGCCCAGCTGGCAAAGCGGTTAAGTCCGTCGGGGTTAAGGCTCGGATCCAGCAGGATAACAGAGTTGTTTAAACTTTCTGTAATTTCCGGACCCTGTGCGGCGGCAAAATGATAGGCTGCAAGGAGTGAAGCGTTTGAACCGCTGGATTCATCACCATGGATACTGTATCCCATGTAAAGAACAATGGGCATATTTTCAGTGTTCAGATTATCAGATTGTTGCGGGTCGGAAAGCGCTACATGATTTTCGCGAATCTGATCTATATTGGAATGATTGGACGGCGATGTAATCGTCAGAAGTACAAGCGGACGATTTTCATAAGTCCGACCGAACTCTTTGATCGTTACCCTTTCTGATGCTTCGGCGAGGGCGTACATGTAGTGCACCAGCCGGTCGTGTGTAACGTGCCATTCACCGGGAACCATATCGATTACATCTTCCGGCGTTGGAATCGAGGAATCGTAAGTCACATCGCCGGGCAGATAGTATTCCATTTCTCCGCCAACTGGCGGATCAGCAGGACTCTGCGACCAGACGCTGCCGGCCAATACCATAAAGCAAATGAATAATGCAACTTTTCGTAATCTCATAAAATCATTTTCTTCGTTTCCCATTGCTGCTGTCTGTTAGTGTAAAGAATTTGAATGAAAAATGTTTTTAAAACCTAACGCTGACGAAACAGATCGGCGCATTTCACGAATTGTTCAGCAGTCCCCACCATCACCAGGCGGTCGCCCGCCTGCAACCTGAAATTGCCTGCCGGATTCCCAATCGTCTGGTCACCCCGCTTGACTGCAAGGACCGTAAGATGATGCTTGTTTCGAAGATGGAGTTCCTGCAATGTCTTTCCGGAAGCCTGCGAACCCTCCCTTACCGCAACAGCCCTGGTATGCAGTCCCTCCTCGTCAAGTCCCTGGAGCACCATCAGGTGAGCCTCCTGAATACTGCCCCGGATAATGCCGTAATCATGTGCGCGCAGTGTTTGAATATGTTCGTTAATTTCTTCTTTCGGCACCATATAAGCCCCTAATACATGCGAGAAAAGCCGAACTGTGGTTTCCATCTCCTCGGGAACAACAATATCAGCTCCGAGACTGTCGAAATGTTCCAGCTCGCTAAGGTAGCGGGTACGTACGATAATCTGCAGTGTGGGATTGAGATGGCGCGCCTGCTGAACGATACGCGGACTTGACTCCGGATCGTTCGTGGCAATGACGCAAAGCTTGGCTTTTTTTACAGCTGCCAGCTCCAGAATATAGCGCCTGCTGGCATCACCGAATATGGCAGGTATATCCTTCTGATGCATCTCTTTTACCGATTCAGGATTCATCTCAATCACTATAAAGGGGATCCCGGTATCCCGGAGCACCTGCACAAGATGACGTCCCGCAGGTCCGTAACCGATAATAATCACATGATCTTCGAGTGATGTTTTTGAGGCTTCTTCAGTCGTATCTGTTTTAGCGACTCTTGCAAGATGACGAAAAGGCGTTCTTGCCATCAGGTTTCCGACTGCTGTACCTTTGTGAACCATAAAAGGAGTCAACGTCATCAACAGAACGGCAACAGCAATAAATATCTGGGATCCCGGTTCTCCCAATCCGCCGGGTGTTATCCCCGCTGCCCGTCCGGCACGTTCCAAAACGAAAGAAAATTCACCTATCTGGGCCAGCGTAAAACCCGATGCCGCTATAATGCGAATAGGATATTTTAATGTCATCAGGCTGACAGTATTAACAATAAATTTTAACCCAATGACTGCGACGGCGGTAATCAGAATGATAAAAGGATTTGCGATGACATAATTTAAATCAAGAAGCATTCCTACAGAGACGAAAAACACTGCGTAAAAAATAGTTCGCAGGGGCAGGATTTCACTTATCGCCTGTTCACTAAAGTGGCTTTCGCTTACCACAAGTCCTGCCAGGAAAGCTCCCAGCGCCAGACTCACACCTGCCATATTGGTGATAGCGGCCGTTCCGAAGCAGATGGCCACTACAGAGAGAAGAAAGAGCTCCTGGCGTCGTGTTTTGGCCACTTTTTCCAGAATCCACGGCACAATACGTTGGGCCAAAACAAGCACTAAAGCAATCAGCATTACAGCCTTGGCAATAATCCAGCCGAATTCGGATAACGTCTGAGATCCACCGGCCAGCATCGGGACCAGCAATACCATAACAATAATAATCAAATCCTGAAATATCAGAACCGCAAGCGATAGCTGTCCTGTCGGTGTATCCGTTTTGTCTTCATCGCTTAGCAACCCCAGGATAATAGCTGTACTGCTGAGGGCGACAAGGCAACCGGTATAAATAGCTGCATTCCATGTGACACCGAAAATCCAAAAGATTACAGCTACAAGTGCCGTAGTAAGACCGACCTGTAATCCACCGCCCAATAAAATTGCTTTCTTTATTCGGGAGAGTTTCTCAAGGCTGAATTCAATACCGATCGTAAAAAGCAGAAGAATTATGCCGATCTCAGCTAAGATATCAACCAACTCCTGATCCTGTACCAGTCCCAGGGCGTTGGGACCGATAATAACGCCTGCTATAAGAAAGCCTACTATAGGTACGATCTTTAATCGATAACAGAGATAGGCAATAACAACACTAACCGTAAACAATGCCACAAGTTCAGACAGGAAAGGGAGAGTTACTGCAAAAATCATTCACGAAACAGATTATTGATTATGAAAATACTGTAATTTCAAGATATTGCCGGCGATCAAAAAGATTATATTCACCGGACTGCAATCATTTGCAATAATATAAATTAAAGATAAGGAAAGAACTAAAACTGCTATTTTACTAGAAAGTGACAGCCGTGCTGGAGGAGTTCAAGCGTGGACGCTTGAATCACCCGGAAAAAGCCTTGATACACAACTTCAGGTTTACTTCAAATTTAGTCTTTATTATTAGATGCTATGAAATTGCTGGTGATTGAAGACAACGAAGATTTACTTCAGAACATCCTTACTTATCTCAAGCGTGAAGGCTACATATGTGAATCCGCCAAAGATTATGATGAGGGGTTTGATAAAATAATGTCATACACCTATGACGTAGTTCTCATTGATATTATGATACCCAGGGGTGACGGCTTACAACTACTGAGAGAGCTGAAATCTGTAAATCCCGAAACAGGAACTATAATCATTTCGGCCAAGAATTCTCTTGATGACAAGGTAAACGGTCTTGAGCTGGGAGCCGATGATTATATTACCAAACCTTTCCAACTGCCGGAACTGCAGGCACGTATCAAGGCGGTTAACCGCAGGAATAATCTCGGCGGGAGTGAAATTGTCCGAGTCAGGGAAATTCAGATTAATACGAAAACGATGGAAGTTACCGTGGATGATGAGAGGGTGGATCTGACGCCCAAAGAATTTGATCTGCTCCTGTATTTTTCATCCAATAAAAATCATGTTCTGTCAAAACAAACAATAGCCGAACATTTGTGGGGCGATTATGTCGATCATTTGGATAATATCGATTTTGTATATCAGCATATTAAAAATCTGCGAAAGAAGCTGGTAAATGCCGGAGCCAATGACTATATCGAAAGTGTTTACGGTATCGGCTATAAGTTTAACGTTCCGAGAAAAGTATAATGAAGCTTATACATAAATTTATCCTGGTTTATCTTGTAGTTACCGTTATTGTACTCGGTATAGGAGGAGTGCTGTCGTACTTCATTATTCAGGACGAATTGAATACTGAACTTAAATTTCGGTTTTTAGATCGGATCGACCGGGTAACCTATCTGCTGGAAAGAGGTAAAGATTTTGATTCAAAGAAGCTGAGAGGATCGGGCGACAGAAATCTGATCATACAGCAGCTGCCCGAAAAAGTTGAGCCGAGTACGGCGATAAAAGATACCATGGTCTGGCACGAACGCCTTCAGCAAATGGAACCGAACCTGAAAGTATCAGCCTATCGTACGGTAAATGACACGTCCTACTTCATTTCTACCTATGGTGCTCTCGTCGAATCTGATGATATTACCGAAGCGGTTGTAAAAATTTTACTCTGGTTATTAGGGATGCAAGTGATTGGGGCCATAGGTGTAGGTTTTATTGTTTCAGGCAGATTATTTAAGCCTTTCAGAAAAACGCTGGACCGGATACGCAATTTTAAGCTTCGGGATAAACAACCCATTACCGCTGAAAAAACCAACGTGCAGGAATTTGACGATCTTAATCTTTTTGTTGAAGAAATGACCCGCAAAGCTGTTTCCGATTACCGAAACCTGAAGGAATTTGCTGAAAATGCCTCCCACGAACTGCAAACTCCTCTTGCTATTGCACAGGGTAAGCTCGAGTTATTGACTGAGACTGAGTTAAATGAGGATCAATATCAATATGTAGAGGCTACACAACGGTCTATTAAGAAGTTATCGCGCCTGAATGAATCCCTGGGATTGCTTACAAAAATTGAAAACCACGAATTCACAGATTCCGAAGATGTTAACATTACGAAAATCATTGAAGAAAATGCCAGAGCTTTTGAGGAATTTATTGATCTTAATGGTCTGGAAGTTAATACAGAACTTGAAAAAGATGTCACTGTTAGGATTCACCCTGTATTGGCAGATATCCTCTGGACCAACCTGTTTCAGAATGCAATAAAGCATAATGTTGAAGATGGAAAGATTAAGATTGTTCTGACGCATAAAAAATTGCAGATTTCCAATACCGGTAAGCCCCTCAACGCCGAACCTGAAATTCTTTTTGAGCGGTTTAAAAAAGGAGAGCAAAGTTCAAATTCAATCGGTCTCGGGCTGGCTATCATCAAGCGGATTGCCGATCAAAATAATTTTGGGATAAGTTACGCCTCTGAAGAAGGCTGGCATACAATAGAAGTTACCTTCCCGGAAAATAATATCCATTCACAGGGTTAATATCTACCACATTTCGTGTACGCCGTATAAATCTTCAATTTTGATTTAAATTTGATACAAGGTTGGCACAGGTTGCGCTCTTATGTTATTCGTGTAGGATCAACCAACAGAAAATCATCTAAATCGGATTGATGAAAAAGCTATTACTTGTATTCAGCCTGTCACTGTTGCCTCTCTCGTTATTATTCGGTCAAAGTGAGGAGGCTACAATAACCGGTGAAATTTACGATCAGGAAGGCCGATCTGTACCAAATGCATCGATTGCCGTATATGACTCTTCAAAATCAGATATAATCACAGGCGCCTCAAGTGATTCCAGTGGCGGGTTCAGCATTAATGTAGATCCTGGAAGTTATGTACTGGAAATAACATTTATTTCTTTTGTTTCTCACACACAAACGGTGGAAATCAGCCCGGGAAAAACGCTGGATATAGGAGAAATAGTAATGGAACCCACCTCAGAAACTATGGAGGAACTTCTGGTTGAAGGGGAAAAGTCTCAAATGCAGATGAATTTTGATAAGCGGGTATTCCAGGTGGGAGAAGATATTACCAGCCTGGGCGGATCAGCGATTAATGTGCTCGATAACGTCCCCTCAATTGCAACTGATATAGACGGTAATATCAGCCTGCGGGGAAATGAATCGGTTCGGATATTGATTAACGGGAAACCGTCAAGTATGGTCAGTGACGATGTGGATGCTCTCAGAAGTATTCCTGCCAATATGATTGAGGAAGTGGAAATTATTACCAATCCGTCTTCAAAATATGCAGCGGAAGGTTCGGCCGGTATTATAAATATTATTCTTAAAAAAGATCGTGACAGGGGATTAAACGGTAGTGTAAGCGCCGGTACGGGTGTACCGCAGGACCATGAAGTATCCACCTCTCTGAATTACAGAAAGGGGGCGTTCAATTGGTTCTTGGGCGGAAGCGTGGATTACAGGTCTGATCCCGAATCGGGAAGTTCCTTTCAGCGCTTTGCCGGACCCGACACTTCTTATATGTTCCGGGAAGCCACCGATGCCACCGAATCTGAAGTGGACGGCAATCTGAGGTTTGGTGCCGATATCTATTTCGGTGATGACCATACCCTGACAGCCAGTACGTACCTTAATTTTGAGGAAGAAAGAAATCTCGAGGATATCACGTATACGGATATGATTTATTCCGAGGACAGTTTTAACGGGGATATAATTGAACGGATACTTCGTGAAAATGATGAGAGCGGCAATGAAAGGGATCTTGATTTTAACCTGGATTATGAAAATAAATTTAATGGTGATGATCACAAACTCGTTGCAGACGCCAGTTTAGATATCAGTCGGGAAAATGAGCATTCCGACATTGAAGAATCGATTATAGAAGGAAACGAAGACCCTTTATTCCAGAGAACTGAAGACGGTGAGGAAGAAATGGACTTGCGTTTTAATGCTGAATATATTCGGCCGCTGGGAGAAAACGGCAAACTGGAAACAGGCATCCGCAGCGATATGGAATGGATGGATAATTCATTCTTCGTTGAACAGCTGCAGAATGGCTCATGGGAGCCGCTACCTGCCTTTAATGACAACTTCCTCTATTTTGAAAATGTAAATGCATTATATGCCATAGTGGGCTCTGAATTCGGCTCTTTCTCCGGACAGATTGGGTTACGGGCAGAAAACACACGTATACGGACAGAACTCAAGGGTACAGGTGATGTTAACGATCAGAATTACTTGAATTTGTTTCCTAGTATATTTGTTAATTATGAATTCAATGATCAGCAGTCGGTACAAATCAGTTACAGCCGGCGCCTTTCCCGCCCCTGGTCACGAATGCTGCTTCCGTTTTCTGATTTCTCAGATTCCCGAAGCCAGTTTACCGGAAATCCCAACTTGACACCCGAATTCAGCAATTCCTATGAAGCCGGATATCTGCATTATTGGAATACCGGCTCGATTATGACCAGTGTCTATTATCGTCATCGAACAGATGTAACTGAACGTATTACAGAACAGGATCAGGGAGTTATTCACATCTTTCCAATTAATCTTGCTACGGAAAAAGCGTGGGGTATTGAATTTTCTGCCGACCAGGAAATCGCCAACTCTTTAACGCTGACAGGAAACGCAAACCTTTTCCGGTCCAATTCCGAGGGAAGGTTTGGCGATCAGCTATTCAGCAGTGAAACAGAAACATTTCAAGCCCGCATGCGGCTGCGTTGGGAAATCTCCGGTTCCTGGAATTACCAGGCCTCGATGCGTCATCGTGGTCCGCGGGGGACCACGCAGGGACGTCGTGCGGGTAATACCATGATGGACAGCGGAATTTCATACGAAATGATGGACGGAAAGGCGTTGATATCTTTGAATATTCGTGATTTGCTCGATTCCAGGAATTTCAACCATACCGTCACAACAGACGGTAATCCGAATACAGAATTTTATTCACAACGTCAGTTCAGCTGGTCATCACGTTCATTTTCTCTCAACTTTCGTTATTTCTTCGGACGTGATCAGGAACGACGGGGCGGCGGTGGAAATTTCTAAGAGGGAAAAATTTGAAATGTCTGAATCATACAAATTTCGGGAGCTAAAATCGTTTTTCCTTTATGTCATCCCCCCTAAACTGCAGGTTCCTGATACGGGCCTGCAGTTTTTTTATAAATAGGGTGTTTTCTGACGGTAAACCAGTCTGAAAATATCTTTCTTTACCGTTGGACAAAAATGGAAGAAACCGTATGAATAATTAAAAAGATCATACTTCTGAACTCCGGATTCAGACACCGCCTTGTTTTTAAAACATTGTAATATTTTACCTCTGCCCTATAATGTTTTAAAATATATTAGCTTTTTTCCTCTTGAACCCTTTTTATAACAGTTAATCATAAATATAAGTATTTGTAACTATGCTAAAACGTCTAAACTCCTCTACACTTAGTGAATATGTTGATGCAAAAACATCAGCCATGATTTTAAGAATTGTCACTGCCTTTTTTATGATCTACGGGCATGGTTTTGGTAAGTTAATGAATGTATTTGGCGGGAACTTCCCGGCTGGTTTCGATCCGATCGGAATCGGACCGGAACTGTCAATGATACTTGCTGCTTTTGCTGAAGCTATCTGTGCATTTCTAATATTAATCGGCTTCTGGACACGCCTCGCCTCTGTATTTTTAATTATTAATATGTTGGTAGCGGTGTTTTTCGCTCACGTTCCCCGCGGAGACAGTTTAGCCGATATGGAACTTCCCCTTCTTTATCTGGGCCTGTTTATTGTAATTTTCCTTCTCGGCCCGGGCAAGTACTCTATAGATGACAGCCGTGCATGATAAAGCCAAAGAATATATAAAAAGGGGGCTGTTTATAAAGCCCCTTTTATATATCTATCAGTTATCGCGCATAATCTATTAATTCCCATAACTCCGATTTTACCAGCTGCCTGGTACTATAGATAGTATTGAACAACTCCGGTATGTTTGCATCTGCCAGGGCACGGTTAATTACTTCTTCCGTAAAACCAAATTCAATGTGTGCCAGACTGTCGAAGTGATTACCGGTTGAAAAATTATAGCCGTAATTGGTTCCGCCGGGAGATATCAGAGAGTAAGCCTCCCATCCTGCCATTTTATCTCCATCGATTCGTTCACTGTGAATAGGTTTCGCTATTTCATCTTCAAGCATGAGATAATCAAGATCTCTGCCGGTCGGAACTTCCATATAGTCCATAATCAGATATTTGCTGGGACTCTCAGGCAGGGTGTCTATTTCAATTATGTTTTCGACCTTCCATAATTCCGAAGCTATCAGCGAGGAGCCTCCGTTCAACAATTTTTTACCATTCCCGGTGTTATCTCCCGGAATATATTGTGGAAGGTACTCGTCAGAAAATATTCTTTCAATAGCACCAGGATTACTGACAGTAGTTACACTGATATAGTTATATTCGCTTCGCTTCCCCCCGGGATACCCTACTCTGTAAAGGCGCCAGCTTTTAATATCTTCTGAATCAGCCAACTTCATGAAAGCAGGCTTCAGAATATCCCTTGCCAGTTGGGTAAAGTTTTCCATTTCATTTTGATCAACGCTGATATAATCGATCTTCTGGTAGTCATGGCGTTGTACCTGTGCAAAAGTAAGGGAAGCGAACCACAGGGTGAGAATGCCGGATAAAATAATGAGCCTTTTCATAATTATCCTCCTCTTGTTTATGAAAATGTATTAGTAAGTAAGGCAATTTTTTTATAAAAAGATATTATTTTGTCGTAATAGCGAAATCCAATCTTCCGGCGGTTTTATTTTATTCAGTTTCTTCCACTGCTAGTTATGTTGGAAACATTTTCACAGAAATGCCCTAAAATAAATAGAGAATGAAATTTATTGATTATCTTTAATTCATCAAGATTCAGAATTCATCAAGATACAGATCAAAATGAAGCTGAAAAATTTAAAACGGTATTGCAGAGAGCCGGTGAATGGTATAACTCATGCATTGGGAGCTATTCTCTCTTTTGTCGGATTAATTCTCCTGGTGTACAAAGCACTGCAACTTGGTTCGGTAAGTCACATAGTGGCTTTTTCTATGTTCGGGCTGAGCATGGTTCTGCTTTATACGGCAAGCTCGCTGTATCATTCCCTGCCCGCCAAAGAAAAAACACTTGAGCTGCTCCGCAAGCTAGACCATATAATGATCTACGTTCTTATTGCAGGGACTTATACCCCGATCTGTCTCATCGTTCTGGAAGACAGCTGGAGGTGGGGATTCTTTATGACCGTCTGGTCACTGGCACTTATTGGTATTTTAAAAAAAGTAGTATGGATGGAGTGTCCGCGCTGGCTGTCAACATCTTTTTATCTCGGTATGGGATCGCTGGCTCTTTTCCTTTTCCCGATTTTAATAGAAAAACTGCCGCTGGCATTTGTTGTCTGGATCGGCATCGGAGGTCTGTCCTATGTAGTAGGGGCGGTTATTTATGGCATACAAAAACCGGACCCGATACCCGACTGGTTCGGTCATCATGAAATATGGCACCTGTTTGTTCTTGTCGGCACTTTTTCTCATTTCTGGGCAATTTACCGGTACCTTTCTACCTATAGCGTTTAGAAACAGATATCCAAATAAATTTGGTCTGTTTGTTGCTTGTTCCGATGTTAGTTTATATTTACAGATAGAAAGCAACAACATATCCTAAAGTACAGACGGTGTTTGAATGTGACAAAGGTTAAGATTACTGCCTTTTTATTTCTCTTTCTGTTAACCGGAAGCAGCAGTTTTGCCCAATTCTATTCGACCCAGTATCGTCCTGCCAATCAACAGTGGCAGTATCTTTCAACACCTCATTTTAAACTTGTTTATGCTGCAGGCAATGATTCCTCCGCAATGGAAATGGGGCGTATACTCGAGCAGCAATACCATTCGGTTCAACAACTGGTCGGCGGGGGGTTGTCTGACTTTCCTGTAATTTTAAACAGCTACAACGATCGATCCAACGGTTTTGTCACGCCCACCCACTTTCGATCGGAAATTGAACTGCCGCCGATTAAAGGCAAATCACTGAGTCCGCAAACCGGCAGCTGGCTGGAAAATGTAGGTCCGCACGAGCTCGTACACGCAATGCAGTTCAGCAACCTGGGCGGGATTAACCTGCCGAAGTTTGTCAGTTTCTTTTCACCTGACCTGGCCAGATCGTTCCACGGAGCTTTGCCGCCGGGTGCACTTGAAGGTATTGCCGTACATCACGAAACAGAGGGTGTGGCGCCCAATGGCGGACGTGGCAATCATCCCTACTTTTATAACCAGTTCAACGCAATATTTCAGAGCGATGACCGCTGGTCTATGAGACAGATGGTACAGGACCCGGTATTTACCCGACCTTTTAACCGGCATTATCTCGGCGGATATGAATTTACTTCCTGGTTACAAGATATGTATGGCGATGACTTTAAACGGGAGTTGCTGGACTTTTTCATGGATTGGCCATTTCTGGGATATGGAGTTGCACTTCGGGTCAAAACAGGAAAATGGCCGGGCCGTCTTTATAAAGATTTTGTGAAAGAAAAAGAAAACGCAATAGACGGGCGGGAGAAGCCGAATAATTTTACGGAGCTGGATATACCGTTTTCGGGAAAAGATATCCGCCGGCCAAAATGGCTTTCTGATTCAACATTGATTTTTTACGGCTCATTCTATAACGCACGTCCCGGTTTTTACCGGTATAATCTGTCAACCGGCGATGTTATCCGGCTGTTTGTCACCAATACAGTAGAAGACTTCCAGTACGATCTATCGGAGGACCGCACTGAGATGATTTACAGCTATTATGATGTGAGTGCTGTATATGACAGGACCTCCCTGAGCGACATTGTCAGATACCGTTTTGATACCGGAGAACGAACACAGCTGACAAAAAAAGCAAGAGTTTATGCCCCCCGGTTTGATGACACAGGCATTATAGCGCTGCAGTCGAAACCTGCGTCTTCTGCATTAGTCTCGGTTGAAAATCCCGGTTCTGCGACTTCCGTAAAAGAATTACTTTCTTTGGGTGATCATGAAATAACAGCAGCTGTACCTAATCCATCAAACCGTAATGAAATAGCTGTCATAGCCAATAAACGTGGAATGCAGGCGCTGTGGATTGCAGACCGTATGGATATCCGGTCAGATTTAAAAGATCCGCCCGCCATTTCTTTTGAAGGGGGGGGCGTCTTTGACCCGGTATGGCACCCGCAGAAAGAAAGGATACTCTTCAGCAGTGATTTTACCGGCGCGCTTCAAATCTATGAGTTCAACCGAAAGGAACAGACTGTAAGAAAGGTCAGCGGTTATGCCCTAAACGCTTTTGAAGGCGAGTATCATCCGGAGGGTGATAAGATAGCATTCGTAATTCAGAAAAATAATGAACGCATCCCAGCCGTATTAGACCGGGATGATTTTGACGGTGAAGTGATCCCGGATAATATATGGATGCCTAACCAGGATAAGAGAGATTTCATGAATCGTCCTGTCGTGGCGGATTCCGTCGTATCAGAATCCCAAACCTGGGAAAGCGGAACCTACAGAAGCGGATTAAAGTGGCTTAAGCCGCGTGCATTTCTACCTGTTGTCGAAGAAATTTCCAACAGGGAAGTTTATCGCGCCGGACTTTCGCTGCACAGCAACGATCTGCTTCAGAGCCAGAATTATGTTGCAGAACTGAGTTACGCTCAAGACAGGCTTTGGTATGATTTGAGCTATCAAAACAAAACCTTCTGGCCGGGATTTAAAACAAGCGTTTTCAGTCGTCCGGCTTTTCGAACCTTCAACATAGAAACGGAAGAGGGTTCATTCAACAATACGCTTTTACGTGAGGAACGAAGTTTTGCCTTAAGCGTGCCTCTCCGGATCCGCTTAAACCAGAATATCTTTTCTACCTCGCTTTTTCTGGAACCGGAAATACGTCAGTCCCAATTCCGCTATTTTGAACCCAATAACGGGACGAATTCAGCCTCCGACTTCGGTGGTCTCACCATCTCAAACCTGTTTACGCAGTTTAATTTCAGGCTTCAGCAGAACATAAGGGATCTGCAGCCGAATTCCGGTCTGATCCTGTTTTCTGAAGTTGAACGTTTCCTGAATTCACAGTCGCTCGTAATCAACACAAACGGCAATCAGATACAGCAAAATTTTGCTAAGCCGACGGCTCTGCGCGGCGGACTGTTCACCTACTTATCTCCCCTGCGGCATTGGAATCAGTCGCTCCGTCTGGGGATTCGAGCCCTCACACAAACACATCCCGTCTTCGATAACCAAGCATTTGTTTCCCGCGGTTTTGCCGAAAGGATCTTCGAAGATTCCCACAATCTGGTGAGCCTGGATTCACGGTACACGATACCTGTTACATTTGTGGATGATGGCTGGCTTCTACTGCCGTTCTATCTTGCTAATATCTATTTAGTCGCTTTTTCAAAAACAGTACTGGATCCTACCCAGCAGCCGCTGTTAGATAACTCGAGGTCTGTATTCGGCCTTGAACTGCGAAGCAATTTTCGCATATCCAACCTTTCCTTCGATATCGGTGTTGGTATTGGATATGAACCTACACGTGACAACTACGAAATATTCTTTGGTTATTTTTAAGCCATATCCTTTTTTTCTACTTTATGCATTTAATTTTATACTCATTTAATTGGTATGAAGCCCAATTCAATTACTGTTGTATCATTAATCATTACAGCACTGCTGCTTGCTACCGGCTGCGGACAACCAGAACCCGGCGATGTTGATCCGGTACGCAGAAAAAGTCCGATTGCCATTGCAAAGATCAATCATGATGCCAGCAATACTTATATAAAAATAGTGTATGGTCAACCCTACAAAAGGAACAGGGAAATTTTCGGGAATTTAGAACCATACGGGGAAGTATGGCGTACGGGCGCAAACGAAGCCACTGAGCTAACGACCACCAAAGATATATTGTTCGCCGGTGAAGAGGTAAAAGCGGGTACGTACTCACTTTTTTCCATTCCCCGGCAGGATGAAGATTGGACGATTATTCTAAACTCAAAATTAGGCCAATGGGGAGCATTCGAGTATGAATCTGAGTATGACGTGCTCAGGGTTGATGTGCCCGCCCGTAAGGTTGAATCAGTCCAGGAAGCCTTTACCATTCAGTTTGATGAAACAAGAGGGGATTCTACAAATATTCTAATGCGGTGGGATCAGACCGAGGTAAAGATACCGGTTGAATTTACAAGAGATACAACTTCCGTCACTTCCTGACCTTCTTCAACAGCTCATCAGGTACTTCGATATCCATACGCAACAGCATCGATGCATGGGTTTTCCCCTGTGCATCCAATTTAAGTGAAACCGTGCCGCCGCCGCCCAGGCTCTGATGCAGCACAAAATTCAGTGCTCCTATATTCGGAAGTTCATAACGCTCAACCTCACCTTTGCAGATATGCTTCATATGATCTTTAACAACGCTTGCGGTGAGTTTTTCTTCAAGAAAGGGATAAATATCAGGGTGACGTGCAATCACACCAACATTACTGCCGTCTCCCTTATCACCACTGCGTCCGTGAGCAATCTCTATCAGTTTAACCTGGGCCATTTTCAACTCAATTAATTAATTCTTTTTTCATACAAAAGATAGACTGATAAGAGCCCTTCAGCAAATGGAATTTGTGTAGCAAAAAGCTACTGGAACCAACTCTAAGTTGTACAATTTCTAATCGCTAGTTCTGAAACGACTATCTTTTGAGCTGGCAAAAAGTCCCCCTTGGCAAAGGGGGAATTAAAGGGGGTTGTTGGACCATCTTTGTGAAAGAAATGGAGCTTGAATCCAACTATACCTTCATTGTTACAATTATTGCTATCGCGATGATTAAGCTGTTACCATAAAAACAACCCCCGCGGCTAAAGCCGCACCCCCTTTTTTAAGGGGGAATTTATGTGCCCGAGCAAAGATGACTAGATCTTCCTAATACAGATAAATGCAGTTTTTGTGTTTTAGTGGTCACAAAAAAATTCTCTCCTTCTAAACGATGCCATCCGGAAATAAGTTATATACCTTCATATAAAGTTTAACATTAAACTAATTTTACAGTAATGAGCTACTTAGACAATATAAAAGACGTTTATGATCATTTAGCAAAAGGCAAAGCACTGGATGCTTTTGAAAAGTATTATGGCGAAGACGTCGTAATGGTACTTGAAGACGGCACTGCCGTTGAAGGGAAAGACAAGAACAGAGACCGTGAAATGGAATTTTTCGCCAGCGTCGAATCCTTCAACGGGCTCGACGTTAAATCGATCACGGCCAATGAAGGAGATGGTTCTACAACTGTAGAATGCGTGATGGACGTCACCTTTACAGGCGGTAACCGAATGAATGTTGAACAGGTGGCGGTACAACAATGGGAAGGCGATAAAATAGTCAGAGAACGCTTTTACGCTACTCAAAATAACTAATTCGTTAGTTGTTATTTAACATTTCAGAGCCCTCATAGCAGAGGGCTCTTTCAATATGATGAACTTTTTTTGTGCCATAACTGTATGTAGATTCCGGCCCTATAAGGGTCTTTTATTTTAGGTAATAATCAGAAACTCCATACGGTTTAAACACGTAAGGATTAATGCTTTAAGGTGGATTTATACCTTAAATATTTGTATTTCATGACACGTTTCGTCTAACCTGTACTTATAAATTAATTCTACCTCTATAATATGAACAGAGTCGTTATAACAGGACTGGGTGCGCTGTCACCAATCGGCAACAATGTAGATGAATTTTGGAATAATTTGTTGGAAGGGAAAAGTGGTGCTGCCAAAATTAATAATTTTGATCCTTCAAAATTCAGAACTCATTTTGCCTGTGAGCTGAAAAATTACGACCCGGGCGATTATCTCGATCACAATGAAATCCGGCGTACCGACCCCTTCAGTCAGTATGCACTCATTGCTACTGAGCAGGCGGTGCAGGATTCCGGCCTTGATTTTGAAAATATGGATCCCTTCGATTCCGGAGTTATTTGGGGAAGCGGCCAGGGTGGTATGCTTACCTTTGAAGATCAGGTTAAAGATTATACCGAGCGCGATTTCAATCCCCGTTTTAATCCGTTCTTCGTACCAAAGCTGATTATCAATATGGCGCCGGGACTCATTTCCATGAAACACAACCTGATGGGTATTAATTATGCCACTGTTTCGGCCTGTGCAACCTCCAATACCGCTATCATGGACGCCCTCAACTATATTCGCTGGGGCAAGGCAAAAGTTATTATCACCGGGGGATCGGAAGCGGGTATCACCGAAGCATCATTTGGTGGGTTTTCCGCCATGCGTGCCCTGTCGAGCCGTAATGATGACCCTGAGGGTGCTTGTCGACCGTTTGACAAAGATCGTGACGGATTCGTAATGGGGGAAGGAGCAGCAACTCTTATTCTTGAGGAATACGAACACGCCAAAGCCAGGGGAGCAAATATTTACGCAGAGGTAACCGGTGCTGCCATGACCGCAGATGCTTACCATATGACCGCAACGCACCCGGAAGGGAAAGGAGCGATGGTTGCCATGCAACAGGCATTGGAAGACGGTGAAATGGAACCTGCCGATATCGACTACCTCAATACTCATGCTACCTCAACACCGGTAGGCGATCTCAGTGAAACAAAAGCAATAGCCAGGCTGTTCGGCAAAAATGCCGGGGATCTTCATATAAGCGCCACAAAATCTATGACCGGACACCTGTTAGGTGCTGCGGGCGCTATCGAAGCGATTGCCAGTATCAAAGCCATAAACCACAATGTGATACCCCCCACGATCAATACTGAAAATATAGATCCCGAAATCCCCGATTCCCTGCAGATCGTTTTACGTGAACCGCTGGAGAAACAGGTTCACACCGCCATGAGCAACACCTTCGGTTTCGGAGGACATAACGGTATTGTGGTATTTAAAGGGGTGGATTAGGGGGCTTCACCGGGTATCTGATTTTGATACCCGGTGAATAGAGATCGCTGTAAATCAGATCTGAGGAATGATTCTCTCTTAAAAATATTTGTTCTTTAATAGAAACCGTTCTAAATACACTGGTTTCGATCCTAACAAAGACTATTCATACTTTCATTATGAGAAAAACAATAAAATATTCTTTGATTGGGTTTCTGACCCTGCTCTTGATCGGATTCCTGATCCTGACATTTTCACTCGATTATATCGTAAAATCAAACATTGAAGAGATCGGATCGGAAATGACTCAAACTTCCGTTACCGTGTCTGGTGTATCCATTTCTTTATTTTCTGGAGAAGGAACGATCAGCGGCTTCCGTGTAGCAAACCCGGAGGAATTTGAGACTGAAGAAGCAATGAGTATCGATCAATTCGACATTGAAATTGAAGTCAGATCCATTTTTTCAAATACTATTGTGGTAAATGATATCATCATTACCCAACCGCAGCTGTCGGTTGAGCAGCAATTGCCTGCCAATAACCTCAAAATTCTGATGGACAACATTCAAAGCTCTATACCCGAAGGTGAAACGGAAATCAATTTGATTGTTGAACACCTCGTTATCGAAGATGGAACTGTTTACCTGCGGACAGATGTGGGCGGCACGGAGGAAAGAACAATCAAATTGCCCCGTATCGAAGAAACAGATATCGGTACCGAGCAGTACTCCGTTCAACAAACTATTCGCGAGCTCGCAGAACCGGTAGTTGAACGAGCTTTGAGAGCTGCACTGGAGGGGGGGCTTGATCAGCTTCAAGATAAAGCCCGCGATGCGATTAAAGACCTGTTTGATAATTAGTTTTAAAGGAGGAAAGGAGGCGGGAGGAAGGGAGACCGGAAATGCAGTGAGTCGTTACATGCGTTAAAGTAAGCTCTACAACTGTAGCCTCGATATCGAAAGGCTGAAAATATGTTTGTTTTCGGGTTTCGGTCATTCGAATTTCGTATTTTTTTCCATATACCTCACTTGCCTCGAACAAGCTCACCTTTTTTCCTTGCCTGATAAATCACATTCCCGGAGGTAACAGCATAAAAAGGGGTGATGGGAAATCCGCTTTTTCTGAGAACCCGGGCGACCCAGCGGTTGGATGTTCTGGGAAAGAAATACAATCCATTTGCTTCGAAAAAAGCGCTGTTGTTGTATAATCCCTCGGCGGTAAAATTAAGGGTTTTGTTGCTATCCCTGTGAAAGCTGCCGGCTATATACCCGCTCATTTTATCCATACCTTTATCACCTAACCGGACCTTTACGATATCACTTTCTGTAAAATTTGCTTCGACGGGTCTGTCTATACCCACTACGTGAACAACACTGCCGGTTGGCAAAAAAGCAGCCCTTAAAAACAATCCAACGCCAGGTCTCTCAGCAGGATAATATTTATTATCTCCCCAGCCGATCATCAGGTATTCTGTTTCGGGAATCCGATCATGAGCAGGCAGCTTTTCCCGGAGAAACTCACCCTCGAATGCTATAGCTACATGCCAGCCGTGACTAATGACATACGCTTTAACATTCCGTTGCTCATCATCATCGGGGTACAGTTCGGTTACCGGACCGAGACACCCTGTCGTCAGGAATAATATGATAATCAGATGCCATTTAATCATGGCGGAACCAGGGAAGTGAGCTTGTATCTTTAACTCTTATTACTACTTACATCTTTTCGCAAAAACATTAACCTTACCGGATATTTGTGTCTGAGGAATAACTCAATCGGATGTTCAAGCTATTATTAACTGATACATCCAATAACCGGTTTCATTAACTATTATTCGGTTCCAGCATCAATCCTATACCATTTGAAGTTGGCTTACCTGAAATAGTTCCGGGTTTTGCTCCCGCTGACTTTATCAGCTTCAATATTTCTTCTGAAACATCGGAGTTATAACTTTCGGAAAAACGGGCATTTTGAATGTTCCCGCTTTCATTGACGACAAAATATACCGTAATCGGTTCCGACAAATTATGAGTTTCTGCAATTGAATCATATTGTTTATTCAGTTCCTTGGCAGAGATACTCAATTGAGGTGCTTTGGCGGATATCTCTTCCCTCTCTAATTGATTCTGTAATGATGATAACACCTGTTTAACCTTATTATAATGGGTAAGGAATAATAAAACCGATGTAAAGAGTATTAGCACATATTTCAAAATTTATAATCCCGTAGCTTAAATTACTAATGTGTATTGTGGAAATTTTCAGCCTGCTTTTTATTCTCCTGTTAAAAAGTTGAACCGGTGCTGATTATCTTTTCCGGATTGCAGTAACAAAATTCATATGGTCTCAAGAATAAGACGATTTTGCTGATCTATAGTTACAAAAAATAAATTTCTTTCAGTATTTGAATTTCTTAATATTTGAAGCATTGTGCTGTTGAAAATAAAAACTCGACCTTACAGCGTATCAGCGGTTTCGCATTCCTGTCAGCTTTTTTTATCAACAACGCACAATAATATTTTCATTCAATCAGATAGATCCCATCATCTTCAATGCGTATGATATTTTTTTTATATAGTAAGCCAATAGCTTTTTTGAAGGTTTTCTTGCTCATTTCCAGGCGGTCCCGGATTTCGTCCGGATCACTTTTATCATGAAGGTCCAGATATCCGCCGGCTTCCTTCAGATTTTGAAGGATCCGTTCCGAATTTGGCTCCACCTTATCATAGCCGATTGGACGCAGTGTAACGTCAATTTTATTATCCGGTCTGATTTGCTTGATATACCCGGTCGTTCGTTCTCCATAATTAATCTCCCTGTAGAACTCATCGTGGTAAACAAGCCCTTTATGTCTCTCATTGATAATTACGTTATAACCCAGGTCGGTACGGTCCCAGATCCAAAGATCCACTTTCTCCTTTTCTTCCACCGTAAGATCATTGTTATCTAAAAATCGATCTATTTTCGGTGTCGCTGCCAACCTGTCGGTTTTTTCATCCAGATACATATAAACAAGATAGGAATGGCTTTCCCGCATCTGGTTTGTCATTTCACCGTATGGAACAAACAGGTCTTTTCCCAGTCCCCAGTCTAAATAAGCCCCGTGAGGGTTAACATCTTTAACTTTCAACAACGCAATACCATTGAGCGTAATTTTCGGCTCCTCCATGGTGGCTGTGATACGTTCTTCTCCATCTTTATAAATAAATACCCGGACATTTTCTCCCTTCTCAAGATCGCGGAAAGCCAAATTTCCCGGCAGCAATACCTCCTCACTTGATCTGCTTGATGTGTCCCGGAGAACGTATCCATGAGGTGTTTCTCTTGCTACATTTAATGTTTGATGGGTGCCCAGTTTTAACATGAGATATTTCTTCAAATAAGATGAGGTTACTTTTCAGCTATAAAATAAGGGCTGCTATTTGATAACCCAATAATAACCTTTGCCGTTTTGGGTAATAACATTCAATCCATTTTAAAACTGAACTTCATGGGGGAATTTCATTAATGAATTCTTAAAATAACAATCCCCGCGCTTTTCAGCGCAGGGATTATTAACGAGGGGGCAGCGCCTCTCAGGGCTTATCTAAACTATAGTGTTATTGTGTATCCTGCTATCAGCAGGCAGGGAAAAGGAATAACTGCCAAATTACGTAACTTCATAAATTATTTATTTTATTATTTAAAGTAGGCCACTCTTATATGCGAACTTCTGATCTTTTTTGGTTCATAAATTCACATAAATATTTTTTCCCGGTTAAATTAATAACAAAGGAAGGAATCCGGACTTTTAAGAAAAGGAGGGAACGAGCGTTCTGTAGTCGCTAAACCGTAAGCAGTTGGCAGGGCAACCTAAATTTAAGCCGAGCTTCTGAGCGTTTTTTTATAATTCAAATATCTTTCATCTTCACCCATTACATCATCAATATTGTATTGTTCAATTAATTTGAGCTTTACTAAAGCTTTTGTTGCTACTGCCTTTTCAGGCAATTCTTTTTTAGTAAGAATATTATATTCACTGATATATTCATTAAATGCCTCTTCTAAATGAACAGAAGGATTTCTTTGTAATTTATTTATTAGCCAGTTATTAAATTCAGGTGTTTTGGATCCCTTCATTTTAACAATGACCACCCAGACAAAAATGAGAATTGATTGTACGAGAATGATTAAAGTATAAGTCGACATGATATATTTATTATGTGATGAAAGGTACCAATTATTTGTATTCCGGCGTAATGATGATTAGTCAATTATCGTCATACATATTAGTACGTATGTGTATGCTCTATTATTACACTAATTAACTGTTTTTTGTTCCAATAAAATAAAAAAAGTGAGATTGGGGCAGATTTAACAGGAAGGAAGAAGAAAAATTATAGAATGATTGGCAGTAGTCAAACGCAAAATAAAACAAATAGAGGCCCGAATTACCCCTTATATCCCTGTGTTAAGCTGTGATAACTACTATTTTCTTTGGCACAGCAGGTTCATATTTTCAGGACCTTCTATGCTAAGTAAGTGATTAATAATTCTTTCAAATTCACTGTTGTCTGTTATTTCGCTCTTTTTTTGAAGTTTCTGAAATTCTTTTTCAATAATAGAAATGGAAAATTTCGAAGCTAAAAAGCCAAATATATCTCCAGGTTCTTTTTTCGCGTTAATGAGTATTTGAGGGCAGCATTCCAAAATGATTGTTTTAACTTTATCCTGATTTATAATTTTATTCATTCCCTTAAGTACCAATAATTCTGCACCTTCAACATCTATCTTGATCAGATCTATTATTTCCTTATTCATATATAATTTCCAAAATAAATCCAATGTAATAGTCGGAGCTACAAATTTTTCTCCACTTATATAGTTGTCAGTATCCAAAATACTGTGGCAGGAAGAATGCGTACTGCGAAAAATTTTCAGAGATTCATGTTTATCACAAACAGCAAAATTCAATGGAGTTACATTTTGTAGGGGAGCGGTATTCCGGCAAAGAGAATGAAAATTATCGTACTCTACTTCAAAAGCAAAAATACTGCCTCTCTCTTTTACAATATCGGAAGCCATTCTTGTAAAATAGCCGACGTTTGCTCCAACATCCAGAAACACAGAACCTTCATTTAAATGCTTTTTTATTACCTCCGTTACTTCCGGTTCATGGGTTCCCTTTGCCATTCTTGCTCCGGCCGAGTGGGCTGTATTTGACGGAAAATGCCAGTTATTTTTTAATCTGAAGTAATGATAGTTTAGCGTCCGCTTAATCTTTGTGAATAGAAAATTCATAATGTCCTTTTTGGCTGGTTGATTCATCAAAACGTAATTTTATAAATGTTCGTTTGACACAGAGTAATGGAACAAGATTAATTTTATAACAGATTGAAGTGAAATCGCTATACTATTTCTTACCAAAAAAATTTATCAGTGATTGCGAAAGAAGCGTCTGATTTGTCTTTTCTATAGAATGAGGTGTATTCGGAAGAACCGCCAGTTCACCATTTTTAAGGCAGGAGTAAACTTCAAGGGTAGGATTTAATCGAGCCGTTTCATCACGATCACCTATATATATTCGAACAGGTTGTGATATCGCTTTCCAATCTTCGTCGCCCAACAAGGGATGGTCTCCCAGATGGAGAAGCATTTCTTTGGTCTTATCAACAACTTCTTTCCATCCAAAAGAATGCAACTGATCGAGTTTCCGGCTGAAATCCGGTATTTTCTCCTCAATATTTTTTGGATTTAAAAAAGCCGCTTCCCGTTCTGCTGTTTTTCTATCCCACTGCAGAACCGTACCCAATGTAGCGATGCGACGAATTTTTTCAGGTGTCTCTCGGGCCAGATACAGAGCTACATAACCTCCCATACTAAAACCAAAAAGATCAACCTGATCCATCTTCTTCTGTTCAACATAGTGAAGCACATTTTCTGCAAAATTCTCAATCCGGTAAGGGCGGTTGATCGGCCCATATCCGCCGTGACCCTCAAATGTCATACAGTACTGTCTCTTTTCATCGTCGAATGCAGAAATAAGCGAATCAAACTGGCGCTGAGTAGCCAGTGCACCATGAAGCATTAGCAGCTGCGGCTGATCCATTATAATCAGTATTATAAATTATTGAATAGTTCCGATCTCAAACACTTCTTCATTTTGCTCTTCTGCTTTTTGTCGCACAATATCAATTTCCTCCGGATGAACAACAACTATGAGTCCAATACCAAGGTTAAATGTCGCCCGCATGTCTTCCTCGGGAACATTCCCCAACTCTTTGATAAGCTTAAATATTGGTGGCCGCTTCCACGACTGCCAATCAATTACTATTGACAGACCTTCCGCCACAATACGTTTTGTATTACCAATAATACCGCCGCCCGTGATATGAGAAAATCCATGAACACATTCTTCATCCCGCAGTGATCGTATTACTTGCTGATACGACTTGTGAACCGCCAGCATTGCTTCTCCCACCGTAGCTCCGAGATCATCCACATAGTCGCTAACCTTATATTTTGAGAATAAAACCTTTCGTGCCAGAGAATAGCCGTTGGTATGCAGACCTGTGCTTTTGAAACCAATCAACCGATCTCCTTTTTGGATCCGTTTACCATCAATTACATTGTCACGATCTACCATTCCGACTATGGTTCCGGCCAGATCAAACTCTCCTTCGCTGTAGATGTCGGGCATTTCAGCTGTTTCCCCGCCTATGAGAGCTACACCGTTCTCCTTGCATGCTTTGGCAAAACCTTTTACAACCTGGTAACCTACTTCCTGCTTAAGTTTTCCTGTGGAAAAATAATCCAAAAAAAACAGCGGTTCCGCTCCACATACTGCAATGTCATTTACACAGTGGTTTACCAGATCCTGTCCCACAGTATCATATTTTCCGGCTTTAAAGGCTACAATTAATTTGGTACCTACCCCGTCAACACTGCTCACAAAAACAGGATCATCGTAACCGCTGAGATCAGGACGAAAAAAACCGCCGAATCCGCCGATATTACTTAGTACAGCATCACTATGAGTTTCCTTGACGACATCCTTAATGGATTCTATCATCTTTTCGCCTGCTTCAATATCAACGCCCGAATCTTTGTATGTGAACCGTTTCTTAGACATTATTACCAGTTATTTCTCTTTTTGAGGGATGTAATGTGAGCCAGATGATGCTTCCCATGCCAGGCGTACAGTCCGATCAGACTTTTCAAAATCATTTTTCCCGACTTCGGATGGATGAGTTCCCTGTTCAATTGATCAGAATCTAGTTTTTTTAAAAGATATACCCAACGTTCGTGAATGGCCTCAATTATCTTCAGCGACGATTCAAGTGGCAGAGTACTGTCTGCAAGTTCAGCCCACCGGTCCTGTTGATAATCTTTGATAGTGGGACATTCTTCTGTTAGGGTAAGTTTAACCCGTATGTAGGCATTTGTGTGACTGTCGGCAATATGGTGAATCAGTTGACGTATGGTCCAGCCTTTTTCACGGTATGGAGTATCGAGCTGTTCATCGGAGAGAGGGAGAGATTCTTTTTTCAGATCCGCTGGAAAAATTTCTATATCACCAATCCATCCATAGATATTGTCAAGTGATATTTGTTTTGGAGGCTGGTATCTGCCTATAGGATATTTAATATTTTCCATAAATCGGAACGGTATTTCTTTAAAATAAACTCGGTACGCCATGATGGAAACCGTCTAAAAGATGTCTGTTATATGAACAGGAAACTTCGATTGGGTTCTCAACTGAAACCGATATCAATATAGAAATTATGAAGTTTTTTTTAAGGTTTATTTCTCCACAATTTTCCACCCGGGAACCCTTGTAATAATTAGTTTAATATGTTTGTAGTACATAGTAGTACCTGTTGATAAGTGGAAAACTTTTTTCTACACATAGGCGACAAGTTAAAAAAAATAATGTGGATTATTTTGTTGATAACTATTTTAATAAAAACAAGAACTTAGAAGAACATTAAAATAGTTTTCCACAATTCACACAAATAAAACCTGTCCAATATTTCTTATATACAGAGAAACTTTACTGTATAACCTGTGGAAAATTTCTGCTCCATGTTAATAGCTGTGGAGAATTTTTTATGGTTTATGGATCCTTATCTTATATGTTAGTTATCAACATAGTAATCCACATAATTATTAACAGAAATTGATATGAAATTTGTGATTCAGCGTGTTTCTGAAGCGTCCGTACTGGTAGAAGAGAAACAAATTGGGAGAATTGATAACGGGCTGTTGTTGTTGGTGGGAATCCATGAGGATGATTCAGAAGAAATGGTAGAATGGATGTGCGAAAAAGTTTTGAATATGCGCATTTTTGGTGATGAAGATGGGCTTATGAATTATTCAGTCAAGGATGTCAATGGAGGGCTGTTGGTTGTGCCTCAGTTTACTTTGTATGGTGATGCCAGGAAGGGTAACCGCCCCAGTTATACAAAGGCTGCAAAGCCAAATAAAGCACGTGAATTGTACCATAAAATAGTTGAATACTTTAAATTAAATTTAGAATCCAAGGTAGAAACCGGTGAATTTGGCTCTTATATGGATGTACACCTTCACAATGACGGTCCCGTTACAATTCTACTGGAAAGATAAATATGGCTATGATAGGCTGCTTCTTAAAGCTGTTACACGAAGAAGCACTCCCAAAGGGATGGCCAGGGCAAAAGGAAGCACAGAGTTACACCCCCGATCCATCGGGGGGGCCTTGGGGCCTCCTTCGGGCAACTTTGTGAAATAGCCAGACATAATAAAATTTATTGATGATCCCGACACCGGCCTGAAGAACGCGAAATCGGCCGGCCGTATCATTTCACCATTTACTCTTCGCCTCAGCTATTTTTTTGTTAGAAGTGCAGGTTAGAAGGTATTTTGAGAAAATTATTATTCTCACTGAAAAAGCTACTAATAGAAATTAATGTCAGTAATATTTTTATTTATCGACGGCGTAGGACTTGGCAGTGATTCACCTTCCAATCCCTTTTATATTAAAAAATACCGCGGATTCTCTGCCATGTGTGGATATCAGCCTTTCACAGAGAGTGCAAAGGAAGTAAGGGATAACTCTTTTCTTTTTAAGCCTATCGATGCCTGCCTGGGAGTAGAGGGACTGCCACAGAGCGGGACCGGACAAGCTTCCCTTCTATCGGGAGAGAATGCAGCAAGAGAGATAGGCAAACATTTTGGTCCGTTTCCCCACTCGGGTATTAAACATTTGCTGAAGGAACAGAGCTTGTTTAACAAGGCCCAAAAAATAAATAAGAGCTGTCATTTTATTAATGCCTACCCGGAAATTTTTTTCAGGAAGGCGACGAAGCGGGATCGCTGGAGTTGTACAACATTGATGGCAAGAAGTGCAGATGTTGTACTCAATACAACTGAAGACGTGAAAAATGGTAAAGCTATTACTGCCGGAATTACACAGGAAGCCTGGCGGGACCATCTTAATATAAAAGTTCCGGTTATTGAGCCGGAAACAGCAGCTAATAGACTTTTAAAACAATCGGAAAGATTTGATCTGCTTTTACACGAATACTATTTGAGTGACAAAGCCGGACACAGCCAGAATAGTAAGCATGCTGAATCGGTGTTATCGATCTACGATCGGTTTTTGTGCCATTTAATCCGCAATAAAAGCCGAAATACGACTCTGATACTTTCGAGTGACCATGGTAATGTCGAGGACCTCTCCACTAAAACCCACACTTTCAACAAAGTACCATTGTTTGTCTCCGGATCAGGCACGGAATTATTTGCATCTGCCGAGAGCATAATCGATGTAACCCCGGCTATTATAAGGCTGCTTAAAATTACTAACCAATCAATCGGTTAATAAACTAATAATTCTAGCGCCGGCCCATTATGAGCTTATGGAAGAATTAAGGGTCCCACCTGGTGCAGATATGAATTGGTTGGTGGCACCTAACCAATTGATTAAGCTCAAATTCAGCTTATATTATAAGTACTTCCAGGTTATTGGTTGACAGCATTCTTAATCCTGTCAAATATGTCTTCTATAGAACCCACGCCATCGATTTCTTCTACCAGTCCCTGTTCTTTATAATGGTTAAGAACCGGGAGTGTCTCTTTCCAATAAACGTTCAACCTGTTTTTTACTTTTTCCGGGCTGTCATCCGAGCGGCCTTCACCGCGGCTCAGGATCCTGTCAATAAGTTCGTTTTCAGGTACCCTCAGCTGAATAAATGCATTTAGGGATTCACCGTGTTCCGAAAGAATTTTATCGAAGGCTTTGGCCTGGGGAATGGTGCGAGGAAATCCATCGAGGATATAGCCGCTGTCGTACCTGGAATCTTTAAGCTCTTCCTCGACAAGAGCAACAACTTTATCATCGGGCACAAGATCTCCGGCATCAAGAATGGATTTTACTTCTTTACCGAGTTTTGTTTCGTTTTGGATGGCCGAACGAAATATTTCTCCCGTCGAAAGGTGGGGAATGTCATATTCTTTGCTGATCAGTTTTGCCTGGGTTCCTTTTCCTGCTCCGGGCGGGCCGAAAATAATGATGCGCATGTTTCAATGATTTAATGTTAATCTTGCAGTTGGTAAAGAAGAATGGAGAAAATACCGCAATCGAGAGCTAGATTCAATGCCAAAGATTAGCCTAACCATCTCTGGAAACCGATACCGGGTTGTCAGCCGTTCTAATTTTACGTATCGTTATATATACAAAATGATAACAAGTTCTCTGTATGACATTTGAAGAATTGCCAGGCATATTGAATGAGATTCTGAATTATACACTATTCAGCGTTAATCAGACTCCAATTACAATTTCTTCTATTCTGATTCTGTTTCTGCTTCTCACAGTATTCATCATAGTGGGAATAATAACCAGGCGAATGCTGAGCCGGCGCCTCTTTAAAAGGTTTAAAATTGATGAGGGAACCGGTTATACGCTCTCCCGGATTAGTCAGTACATCATCATTACCATCGGGGTGCTGATATCATTTGAGTTTGTGGGAATAGATCTTAGCAGCCTGACGGTAATAATAGGGCTTCTTTCAGTAGGAATAGGATTTGGACTCCAGAATATTACGGCTAATTTTATATCCGGTCTTATTATATTATTTGAACGTCCTATCAGTGTAGGTGACCGGGTGATGGTAAGTGATATTGAAGGAGATATCATGGAGATCAACATACGATCTACCATGGTGCGAACGGTCAACAATATTTCTATTATCGTTCCTAATTCCGAGTTTGTATCGAAAGACGTTGTGAACTATTCTCACGGTGATCCCACTTACCGGCTGGATGTTAAAGTTGGTGTAGCTTATGGATCGGACCTCGATAACGTCTTAAAAGCGCTACAGGAAGTAGCTGATAACAATGACAGAGTGCTTAAAAAGCCCGCGCCCGCTGTACACCTGACAGAATTTGGTGATTCTTCCTGGAATATGCAGCTGAGGACATGGATAGGAGACGTGAAGGATTACCCGGAAATAAGAAATGAACTAAACCAGGCAATCGTACGTACTTTCAGGAAGTATAATGTTGAAATTCCATTCCCCCAGCGCGATCTGCACCTTCGAAGCTCAGTCGAAGTTCCGCTGAAAAACGAATAAAACTATAAATGGATACTGATTCAAACGTCTTCCGGTAGCTGATTCAAGCGTCCACGCTTGAATCTTCTAACCCGCCAGGCGGGCATCCGATTTTGTCTGTCATTCCAATATCAAATAGTCCAAAACAAGATAGTCCATTCCTTTTTTAATTATCTATTGGAATTGCTTCCTGTTCGATTTCCTGAATAAGGTCCGGCATTTCACCTTTTAGAATTGGTTCTATTCGATCAAACTGCTCATCTACCCTGGCAGCAATATCCTCATAAACCTCGTACTGCTGTTGCGTCGGACGACTGTTACCCGTAGCCACGGTACTGGCCAGCGAGGCGAGTTTGTTATTCAGTTTGATGGGGTAGTTCAAGACATCCTGGAACGACTCGGCCTTGGTTTGCATGAGTTCTCCCTCGACTTCCGATAACACCTCCAGCATGGCATCGGCGCGTTCCTGAACCTCGGAATTTTCACTGTAATCGGATTTGAAATCAGAAAGTTCTTCTCGCACTTCCCTGATTCTGTTGATCGTTTTATGCGTAGTATCAAGTTTGGCGATGATGGTTTGGTGTAGACCAAACTGTGCTTCAAAATCTTCCTGAGTGGTTTCTATTCGGGGATCTTTTGTAATTTCAAACGACTGACTCATTATAACTTCATCTTCCACGATCAGGCGAACTTCGTAAGCACCGGGCACAGCCGTTGGTCCGCGTGTTGATCCGGCCCAGAGTATTTGGCGGCCCTCCAGATCCGCTGCACCGGGATAACGCATATTCCACGTAAAAGTATTTAATCCCTGTTTGGTGGTAATCACATCAGAAGGGACCTCATGCTCTTTTTCATAAAATTCTTCTGATTCTTCGACTTCATTTCCCTCCACGTCCTCGTTACTTGAGAAGGTTCTTATAACATTTCCGTCAGACTCTGCAAATTGCAGCTTAATTTCATTGTCTCCGGCATCATTTAGGTTGTAATGCACAACCACTCCATCCTTATGGTTTTCACCTACTGTCTGGCCGGGCTGAATATCCTGGTGATTTCCAAAAAGATAGGTGGTTTCCGGCTGATAGAGATAATGATCACCACCGGTTATCTCATCACTTAGCTGGTGAAGTACGGGCAGATCATCCAGTATCCAGAAAGAACGTCCCTGTGTAGCCACCACGAGGTCTTTATCACGTTCATGTACTGCCAGATCAGTTACCGGGACCGCAGGCAGATTCAGCTGCAATGGCTGCCAGTTTTCGCCGGAATCGAATGAAACATATATGCCGGTCTCTGTTCCTGCATAAAGGAGCCCCTGCCTGTTGGGATCTTCACGAATGACACGCGTAAAGTCCATTTCAGGTATTCCAGCTGTGATTGAAGTCCAGCTTTGACCGTAGTCGGTGGTCTTGTATAACATGGGGGAGAAGTCATCAAATTTGTACCGTGTGGCAGCCAGGTATGCTGTGGCGGCATCATGTGGGGATGGCTCAATAATGCTGGCCATCGCTTCGGGCATTCCTTCCGGAGTAACGTTTGTCCAGCTGTTACCGTTATCGCGGCTTACATGAATGAATCCGTCATCGGCTCCACTCCATAAAACACCCTTCCGGACGGGTGATTCGGCAAAGGTAAATACCGTATTATAATATTCAACGCTGGTGTCATCCTTGGTAATCGGTCCGCCCGACTCACCCTGCTTTGCCTTCTCATTCCTGGTCAGGTCTCCGCTTATCGTTTCCCAGCTTTTACCTTCGTCATTTGACCGGTGGACATATTGCGAAGTAGCATAGAGCAGGTCGGGATTATGGGGAGAAATATAAATCGGGAATGTCCACTGGAACCGGTATTTAAGGTCTTCAGCTCCGGCTCCCATGGGGTTGTCAGGCCATACATCAATACGGTCGCTTTGCTGGGTGAAATCGTTAAATTTGTTAAAGTATCCGCCGTAACTTCCACCGTAGGTTATATCCGGATTTTCAGGATGAGGAACTATGTATCCACTTTCTCCTCCGGCAACCGGGCGCCAGTCTCTTTCTGTTATTCCGGAACCTGCCGTTCGGCTTTTGATACCGACCGTGCTGTTATCCTGTTGGGCTCCATAAATCCAGTAAGGGAACTGGTTATCGAGAATAACCTGGTAAAACTGCGCCGTGGCATATTTATGATACGACGACCAGCTTTTTCCTCCGTTGTAAGATACCTGTCCGCCGCCGTCATCGGCAACAATCATGCGATTACCGTCATTGGGAGAGATCCACAGGTCGTGATGATCTCCGTGGGGGGTGTCAATACGGTCGAAGGAACTTCCTCCGTCCATTGATTTGTAGAAGCCGACATTCAGTACATAAACTTCATTCTCGTTTTCAGTGCCGGCGGTAATATGAGTATAGTACCAGGCACGTTGGCGCAAATTTCGGTTGTCGTTTACCCTGGTCCATGTTTTTCCGCTGTCATCGGAGCGGAAAACCCCGCCATTTTCACTTTCGATGATAGTCCAGATCCGATCGGGATTTACAGGGGATACAGCTACGCCAATTTTACCGAGCAATCCTTTGGGCATACCGGGACGCTGAGAAATATTTTCCCATGTCTCTCCGCCGTCGGTACTTTTATAAAGTCCGCTGCCTTCCCCACCGCTGGACATCTCCCAGGGATTGCGATACGCCTCCCACAGCGAAGCGTACAAAATGCGGGGATTGTCCGGATCCACTTCAATATCCACGGCACCGGTATGCTGGTTATGATATAGTACTTTATTCCATGTTTCTCCACCATCTGTTGTTTTAAATATACCCCGTTCTTCATTACCCTCATTTCCAAAAGCGTGTCCCATCACAGCTGCCCATGCCACATCTTCATCTTTTGGATGAACCACGATCTCACCGATAAAGTGTGAGTCGCCGAGCCCGATATGTTCCCATGTATCACCGCCATCCATCGATTTGTACATACCATCACCGGCCGACATATTTCCGCGAATACATGTTTCACCCATTCCGGCATAAATTACATTACTGTTTGAGGGAGCTGCCGTTAAGGCACCGACCGAGCCGGTTTTAAAATAATCATCCGAAACATTAACCCAATTATTACCGCCATCGGTGGTTTTGTAGATACCGCCGCCGGTAAAACCGGTATAATAGATATGCGGCTGGTCCGGATGTCCCGTGACGGCAACCGAACGACCCCCGCGATGAGGACCTATATTTCTGTATTCCAATTCCTGCAGGTATTCTTTCTCATAAGCAGGCGTATTTTCTTCATCAGCATGCCCGAAAACCTGGGCTTCAGCCGGAATAGAAACTCCTATTAAAAGGAGAATCATGAGCAATCCGAATGTAGTACCTAACTTTTCCTGGATGTTTAGTGTGTATTCTAACATATCAGTTTAAAATAAAATCATTATCCTTGTCAAGAGTTAAAAGAAAGTATAAAAAAATAACTGCCATTCGAGGTAAAATTTTGTGAAGGGGGGCTGGATTCTGGATACCAGATACCAGATCCTGGATGCAGGATACCGGAGACTCTTGGCAGCTGACAGCTGATGGCTGAGAACTCACTGCTGACTGCTTGAAGAGCTGCTGTTTTCCTTCTGTAATATCTTTATTTTAAAGCTATGAAAACAATCGAGCTAATTGCCAGGCGCTATCTTTTTTCAAAAAAGCATATATCTCTGATCTCGACGCTGACGATGATCAGTATCGCAGGAGTAACCGTAGGTACAGCGTTGCTGATTGTGGTTCTTTCAGTCTTTAACGGTTTTTTTGATGTTATCCAGGGGCTGTTGCTTCAAAATGATCCCGATATCCGTATAGAATCTGCGGAGGGCAGGTCGTTAATGATGACGGATGCCTTCCAGGCTGAATTTTCTGATTTAGCGGACATAACTGCAGCTGCATCATATGTTTCCGGGAAAGCCCTTTTTGCCCACCAGAGGAATCAGGAGACGGTAGTTCCCGTCAAGGGAATAGATCCGGCTGAATACCTGGAAATCAATAATATCGAACAAAGCGTTACTTCGGGATCGGTAGATCTCAGCGTTCATAACAGAAGGCCCGGCATGCTGGTAAGTGACCAGTTGATGGCTGAACTCAGAATGAAGGTGGGGGATGATGTCGTCCTTATCAGCGCCGAAGGCTTGCGCAAATCTCTTACACAATTCTCGCTTCCCCGTACCTACCGGTTTGAAATTCGCGGGACATATTCCCGGTTGCAAATTGTTGAAGGCCCTGCCGTATTTATAGAACAGGAAGCTGCCCAGCGACTTTTCAATACAAACAGGCAGGTCTCGGGTGTTGACCTGCGACTTAAGGATTCTGATGATGCTGATAAAGTTAAAAGTACCCTCCAGAGCTCTCTTGGAAATGGCTATACAATATCCACGTGGTATGATCTTCAAAAACCGTTATATGATATCATGTACCTGGAAAAATGGAGTTCTTATGTCATACTAATGATCATTGTTATTGTGGCTGTACTAAATATTATCGGGTCGCTGACTATGATCGTAATTCAAAAGAACAGGGACATCGGTGTTTTATTGACGATGGGTTTTACACCTAAAAAGGTTAAGCAGGTGTTTGTCCGTCAGGGATTTTATATCGGACTTATCGGTTGTGGAATTGGAGGATCTCTCGGTATGTTGCTCAGCTGGATGCAAAAAGAATACGGGCTTATTAAGCTGTCGTCAGCCTTTATAATTGATGCTTACCCCGTTAGCATAAACGTTCTGGATGTAAGCATCATCCTTGCAGGAAGCCTGCTGCTGTGTGTTGCTGCCAGCTGGTATCCGGCGGTTCGGGCCTCTGCCGTAAATCCGGCTGAGGCTGTAAGGTATGATTAAAAAAAGGGGAATGAGCGATCAAGCTCATTCCCCGGGGGATTAAGGGAGTCACATGAGACGTTATGTTTTCACATTCTTAACTCTCATGCTGTATAAATATTGTTTGACAGAGGCCAATTTTATTTTACACCCAACTTTTTACATAACCTGGCCAGCTTATCAATTTCCTTTCCGGTGAGACATTTGAATTCCTGCATAATACGATCCAGGTGTTTTGGGAAATAGGAAGAAATAAATTTTTTCCCCGAAGGAGTGAGATGTATAAGCACAGACCGGCGGTCTTCCGGATTACGGCGCCGTTCAACCCAGCTGCTTTTTTCAAGGTTATCAACAACCAGTGTGATATTGCCGCCGCTTTTCAGGAGCTTTTCTCCGAGTGCCGTCTGATTAAGAGGTCCCAGGTGCAACAATGCTTCAAGTACTCCGAACTGGCTGATGGTTAAATCAACCTCCGACAGGTGACGATTAAGTCGATTATTAATTGATTCACTTGCACGCATCAACTTAATGAATGCATCAAGCGTTTTTTTCTCCTTTTCGCTTCCTTCGTAATGAGTACCCATGCTGGTGATTTGATCTCAGATTAAAAACTGGCTTGCAAATTTATCATATTTTCGACAGAAAAACAGGGCAAGAAGTAAGAATTGAGAAGCAAGAAGGAGAAATTTTTTGTAAGGGATTTCTTTTTTATGGGTCTTACATGTAACCTTTAAATAAATTACATGTCTATGTTAGATTTAAGCCATAAAAAGATGATCATATGGGAAAGAAGCCTTCAACTTGTACAAGAAGTTTACTCTATTACTGACAAACTACCCGATGAAGAAAAGTTTGGACTTATTAGTCAATTAAGGAGAGCATCTGTTTCTGTGATATCGAATATATCAGAAGGAGAAGTGCGACGCACATTTAAGGAAAAGAGAAGGTTTTATGAAATAGCACGTGCCTCTGTTGTTGAAATAGATACTCAAATAGAAATATCCCTGGAACTCGATTATTTAGCTCAAGAGGATGTTCATAAACTTTCAATATTAGTAAATGAGTGCTTTGCAATGCTTTCAAAGCTAAAGCAATCCCGCTAAACCGGCTCTCCTTCTTGCTTTTTACTTCTCTCTTTTTGCCTTTACAACAGCAAATCCACGCTTGCCGACTTTGAGGGCAAATTCTGTATCCTTTTCGAAAGTTACACTATAGCCCTTGTCAGAAATTTTTTCATCGTCAATGGATATACCACCTTGTTTGATAAGCCGTTTTGTTTCTCCGTTGCTGGAGGTAAAACCTGCATCTGAAACTATATCAAGCAGACGCACTTCGCTGCCGGCTTCATATTCGAGCGTCAGGGCGTCGTCAGGTATTTCATTTTTGATTACCGTTTGTTCGAAATGTTCCCGTGCAGCTTTGGCAGTTTCTTCGCCATGATACATTCGGGTGATAACCAGTGCAAGCTCGTGCTTGGTATTACGCGGATCCTCCTCCGCCTTCTTTTTATATTCGGGCAGATCATCCACGGGTACATCGGTCAGCAGTTCAAACCAGGAGTAAATCAGGTCGTCGGGGATAGACAGCACCTTTCCGTACATATCATTGGCATCTTCCGTAATCCCGATATAGTTGTCGTATGATTTCGACATCTTCATCGAGCCGTCGGTACCAACCAGCAAAGGCATCATCAGGGCAATTTGCGGGTCTTGCCCCGCATCCCTCTGGAGATCGCGCCCCACCAGCAGGTTAAATTTCTGATCGGTGCCCCCGAGCTCTACATCCGACCGGAGATGGACTGAATCCTGTCCCTGTGCCAGCGGATACAAAAATTCGTGCAGGGAAATGGGTTCGTTGTTTTCAAATCGTTTGGAAAAATCATCCCGCTCAATCATTCGTGCAACTGTTAGTTTCGAAGACAGTTTGATAACATCTTCAAACCCCATAGTACCCAGCCAGTCAGAATTATATACGATGGTGGTTTTCGATTTGTCCAGGATTTGAGTGGCCTGATCTAAATAAGTGGAGGCATTTTCTTTTATTTCTTCACCAGTCAGCGGGGGACGCGTTTTATTCTGTCCGGTCGGGTCTCCGATCAGCGCGGTAAAATCTCCGATAATCAGTATCGCCTCATGACCCAGATCCTGGAACTGCCGGAGCTTGCGCAGGATGACCGAGTGGCCGAGATGGAGGTCGGGGCGGGTGGGGTCACACCCAAGCTTAATTTTTAACGGCGTGTTTTCCTTCTTTGATTTCTTCAGCTTTTCAACGAGCTGTTCTTCCGGCACAATCTCAACAGTGCCTCTTTTTATAACTTCGAGTTGTTCGTCGACAGGTAGAAATGGCATGGTTTGTTCTAAATTAGTTTTCTCCGAAAGGAAAATTTTCTATGGGATTATATTGCCCGAGTGTTTCCTGTACTGTTTCAGTGAAATTTTCGGCGCCGGGATAAACCGTTGCAACTATATCATATGCCAGCGGGGCAAAATAGATGACATAGGAATAGGTAATTGAATCCTCGCGTGATTCCTGGGTGGGAACATTGAAACCCGCCAGAAGCAACAGCAAAGCACTTATGAGAACACCGCTCTTAAGGAATCCGAATCCGAGTCCGCCCAGGCGGTTGATAAAATTCAGATTGATAGTTTCCAGAAACCTCTTACTTAAATAAGCCGCCAGGTTGACCAGTGCAATGGTACCGATAAACAGAATGGTAGCGGAAATGAAGGGGATATAGGATTCATTTTCCTCAAACATGGGACGTATCGCCCCGCTGAGGGCATCCATATAATTGAAAGTCAGAAATACCGCGAGAATAATTCCCACAATGCTGAGTACTTCCTTGATAAGGCCGTTTATAAATCCCCGGTAGCAGAAATAGAGGATGGGGAGTATGATCAGAAAGTCGAGCAGATTCATTTAGTGTGAATCAGGAGAGTTCTTCTTTAACAACTTTACTTACCAGCGAACCTTCTGCCTGGCCTTTGAGCTCATCCATCAGGGCGCCCATCACTTTGCCCATGTCAGACATATTTTCGGCACCGAGATCATTTATCTTTTTGCGCGCTACTTCGCGGATTTCCTCTTCCGTCAGGAATTCCGGGAGATAGGATTCGATGATTTCGAGCTCGCGTTCTTCGGCCTTGGCCATATCTTCGCGTCCTCCGTCTCTGAACTGTTCTATAGATTCTTTCCGCTGTTTGGCAGCTTTCATCAAAACTTCAATTGTCTGTTCATCAGAAAGCGTAGCTTTTCCGCCCTTACGCTCACTAATTTCACGTTCAAGCAGCTTTGCTTTAATAGACCGCAATACCCGCAGACGATCTTCCTCTTTATTCTTCATGGCTTGCTTAAGGTCATCCATGAGCTGATCTTTTATTGGCATAACTGAAATATTTTGATGTAAAAGGGGTTGTTATCGTCAAAAACACGCAAAAAAAAAGGTTCCACCCGCACAAACGAATGCAACCTTTTTGCAATTAGATCTGTGCTGTTACTCTTTGTTGTCCTTAATGAAATCCCGGACTTCATCCTGTTCAATAATCGCTTCTTTATAAGCGTACTTATTATTGGCAGTCTTGGTAGCTACAATTACTTTTGCCATGCGGCGGTGCGCGGCTTTCTGATCACGTGCTTCGGTTCCAAAAGTCTGCTTCTTTGCCATAATGCTGTTACGTTACTATTTAATTTCTTTGTGAACGGTGTGCTTGCGCAGTACCGGATTATACTTTTTCAATTCCAGGCGATCAGGGGTATTACGACGATTTTTTGTCGTAACATATCGCGAGGAGCCCGGCTTTTCTGTGCACTCTAAAATTACCTGTATTCTGTTTCCTTTGGCCATAATCTATACGTCTTTTAAAAGAGTTCCTTTTTCTCTTGCTTTTTTCAACACGGCACTTATACCTTTTTTGTTGATAGTGCGCAGTGTTTTGGCAGAAACTTTCAGCGTAACCCACTTGTCCTCTTCAGGAACATAAAACTTCTTCTTTTGCAGGTTCTGCTGAAATTTATGCTTAGTCTTGTTGTTGGACTTCGAGGAGCGATAACCGTTTTGTGCTCCTTTGCCTGTAATGTCGTCTTTGCGTGCCATAATATCTTAATACAAATCTGTTATTCTGTTTCCGGGATAGACTGGAAAAATAGGCTTATTTCGAAAAAAGATCAATGTTTCTTTTAAGGGTTTATTTTTTACATATTAAGTCCCTTCGAAAGTACCTTCATAGATGGATTCAGGGCGTGTTTTGGAATAGTTAAATCTATTCTGCGGGCCCATCTCCACTACCGGCAATAAAAATGATCACTTTCTTTGATTTTGCCTATTTATACACTATTTTCAGGCGTCTTAACCATCATTTTAAACACCAGTCACATCCTTATTTATGGCGAAATCTAAAGGTTCAGATTACAAGGCGGAGAATATACAGGTTTTAGAGGGACTTGAAGCTGTTCGCAAGAGGCCGGCAATGTACATTGGAGATACCGCTCAGCGCGGACTTCATCATCTGATCAATGAAGTTATAGATAATTCAATTGATGAGGCTCTTGCCGGGTATTGCGATGAGATCGAAGCTATTATTAATGAAGATGGTTCCATGACCATCAGTGATAACGGCCGCGGTATTCCCGTTGATGAACATCCCAAAATTAAACTGCCGGCAGTAGAGGTAGTCCTTACAAAACTCCACGCAGGTGGTAAATTCGACAAAAATACATATAAGGTTTCCGGCGGGCTTCATGGGGTGGGTGTAAGTTGTGTGAACGGACTCTCTTCCCACTTTTATGCAGAGATCCATCGCGACGGGGAAATTTATGTGATGGAATTTGAATATGGTAAGACAGTTCAGCCTCTCAAGGTAAAAGGCAAGACGGATAAAACGGGTACGCTGATTACGTTCAAACCGGATCCAACCATCTTTACCCAAACAACCGAATTCAAGTTTGATATTATTGCAGAGAGAATGCGGGAACTCGCATTTTTGAATCCGGAAATTACTATTACGTTGCAGGATAAACGGGAGGAGGAAGAGCTGAAAGAATCTTTTCATTATGAAGGCGGCGTGAAAGATTTTGTTACTTATCTGGATGAATCCCGCGAAGCTTTAATGAAGGAGCCCATCTTTATTAAAGGAGAAGTGGATATGGTACCTGTGGAACTGGCGATTAGCTATAACAGTACCTATTCTGAAAACGTACATTCCTACGTTAATAATATTAACACCCGCGAGGGCGGTACGCACATTACCGGTTTTCGCCGTGCTCTTACCAGATCCCTCAAGACCTATGCTGAGAATAACAGACTGTTAAAGTCGAATGTAGGTGTTTCGGGTGAGGATTTCCGCGAGGGAATGACTGCCGTATTGAGTGTCAAAGTTCCTGAGCCGCAATTTGAAGGACAAACAAAAACCAAGCTCGGAAACTCGGAAGTACAAAGCGCCGTCGAAGTTATCGTTTATGAAAAAATGAACGAGTACCTGGAGCAGAATCCGAAGACGGCCAAAAAGATTCTGGAAAAAGTTATACTTGCGGCTGAAGCCCGCGAAGCTGCCCGGAAAGCGCGTCAGCTTATCCAGCGGAAAAGTGCTATGAGCGGTGGAGGTCTGCCCGGGAAACTGGCCGATTGTTCCATCAAGGATCCGGAGCACTGCGAAATTTACATGGTGGAGGGCGACTCTGCCGGCGGTTCGGCTAAAATGGGTCGAAATCGTAGTTTCCAGGCTATTCTTCCGCTTCGTGGTAAAATTCTGAATGTGGAAAAAGCAAAGATCAACCGTATCCTGGAGAATAACGAGATCCAGGCCATGATTACGGCACTCGGTGCGGGGGTCGGCCACGCAGAAGAAGATTTTGACCTGGAGAACCTCCGCTACCACAAAATTATCATTATGACCGATGCGGATGTAGACGGATCCCATATCAGGACTCTGCTGCTCACATTCTTTTACCGTTATATGAAGCCGCTTATTGAGCAGGGACATATTTATATTGCCACTCCGCCGCTGTATCGTATTTCCTATACACGGGATAATATAGAATATGCCTGGGATGACGACACACGTGACAAGATTATCAAGGACCTTAAAAAACAGAATAAAAAGTTCGATGTTTCGCGTTACAAGGGATTGGGCGAGATGAACCCCGAGCAGCTCTGGGAGACGACAATGGATCCTGAAACACGAACTTTGCAACAGGTAACGGTCGAAAGCGCCGCAGGGGCAGACAAGTTATTTTCTACTTTGATGGGGGGCGATGTCAAACCACGCCGCGAGTTCATCGAACGCAACGCAAAATATGCGACTCTTGATATTTAGGTAGTTTGAAGGGGCGTGATTAATCACGCCCCACGGGATAATAAAACCATTTAATATTTAACAGTAAGTAGCGAACCAGATTCATGGCCAGAGAAAAAATTATACCTATTACGATAGAAGATGAAATGCAGTCGGCTTACATCGATTATTCGATGTCGGTTATTGTATCTCGTGCACTTCCGGATGTGCGTGACGGCTTAAAGCCGGTTCACCGCCGTATTCTTTACGGAATGAGCGAATTGGGGATGCTCCACAACAGGAATTATAAGAAAAGTGCCCGTATTGTAGGTGAGGTACTTGGCAAGTACCACCCTCACGGAGATTCTGCGGTATATGACTCTATTGTGCGCATGGTGCAGGATTTTTCTCTGCGTTATCCGCTGGTTGACGGACAGGGGAACTTCGGTTCTATTGATGGTGATTCTGCAGCGGCTATGCGTTATACAGAGGTCCGCATGCAGCGAATCGCCGAGGAGATGCTGACCGATATCAATAAAGAGACGGTCGATTACCAGACCAACTTTGATGATACGCTCCAGGAGCCGACCGTACTGCCAGGCATGCTTCCGAACTTGCTATTGAATGGTGCATCCGGTATTGCAGTAGGTATGGCTACAAATATGGCTCCGCACAACCTGACGGAAGTGATCGAAGGAATCGTAGCCTATATTGAGAATCCGGATATCGAAACGAAGGAGCTGATGGGACATATCTCCGCTCCTGATTTCCCGACGGGCGGTATTATTTATGGTTATGAAGGTGTGAAGGAAGCTTACGAAACAGGACGTGGAAAAATTACTCTCCGCGCCCGCTGTACCACGGAAGAATTGCGTGGCAACAGGGAGCAGATTATTGTTAATGAAATTCCATATCAGGTCAATAAGACGACACTTATTGAAAAGATTGCCGGACTGGTTCAGGATGAAAAAATAGATCAGATTTCCGAGATACGTGATGAGTCTGATCGTGATGGTATGCGTATTGTCATTATTTTGAAGCGTAACGCCAATACTGGAATCGTACTGAATCAGCTTTACAAATATACCCAGATGCAGACGACATTCGGGGTTATCAGTCTTGCCCTGGTAAAAGGGCGTCCGAAAGTAATGCCGCTCAAAGAGCTGATCTATCATTACGTTGAGCATCGTATTGAAATTATCATACGCCGTACGCTCTATGATCTGGATCAGGCTGAAGCGCGGGCTCATATTCTTGAAGGATTAAAAATAGCCCTCGACCACCTGGATGAGGTTATTAAAACAATCCGGGCTTCAGATAATCCACAGGAAGCCAACGCGGCTCTTCGCCGCAAGTTTGCTCTTACCGACCTGCAGGCGAAAGCGATTCTGGATATGCGTCTGCAAAAACTTACAGGCCTGGAACGTGGTAAAATTGATCTTGAGTATAGCGAGATTGCAGACAAGATTGCCGGGTACCGCAAGATTCTTTCCAACCGGGACGAGCAAACTGCCATTATTAAAGAGGAACTGGAAGAAATAAAAGGCCGGTACGGTGACGAACGAAGAACGCAGGTTGTTCACTCGGCAGAAGACTTCAGTGTTGAAGATATGATTGCCGACGAGGATGTGGTTGTCACTATTTCCAACAAAGGGTTTATCAAGCGTATGCCGGTGAGCGGTTACAGAAGGCAGAAACGCGGCGGCAAGGGAATGAAAGGTACCACTACCAAGGATGAGGAATATGTAGAACATCTTTTCGTGGCGACGAACCATAATTACATCCTGTTCTTTACAGAAAAAGGGCAGTGCTATTGGTTGAAGGTGTATGAAATTCCGGAAGGTTCACGCCTGTCGCGCGGCCGTGCGATTGTAAACCTTATCGAAATCGACAAGGATGATAACATTAAAACTTTCGTTCCGGTAAAAACGCTGGACGAAGAGGAATACATCCAGAACAATTACATTATTATGTCGACCAGGGAAGGGCAGGTTAAGAAAACCAGCCTGGAGGCATACAGCCGTCCGCGGCGCGATGGAATTATTGCTATCAATATCAAGGAAGGTGATTCGCTTCTCGAAGCAGCCCTGACCGATGGTGAAAGCAATATCATCCTTGCCAATAAAAAAGGACGGGCCATACGGTTCCATGAAAATGATGTTCGTGATATGGGGCGAAATACTTCCGGCGTCAAAGGAATGGATCTCGGTAAGAATAATGAATTGGTTGACATGGTTGTCATCAAGAATACTCACGAGGCAACGGTTCTGGCCATTTCGGAAAATGGTTACGGCAAGCGATCTCTTGTCGAAGATTATCGCGAACAAAGTCGTGGCGGAAAGGGAGTAATTACTCTTAAAGTAACCAAGAAAACAGGTGACCTGATCGCACTGAAAGAGGTTTCCGACAAAGATGATCTGATGGTAATTACCGAACAGGGAAAAGTGATCAGAATGAATTGCGGTGATATCCGGACAATGGGAAGAAACACTCAGGGTGTTCGACTTATGCGTCTTGATACGGAAGGAAAAATTGGAGCCATTACGCGTGTCGTCAACGAAGAGGAAGACGAAACGGTGTAACAGGCTGTCTCCAGTATTTGCTGAAATTCAACCCTGACAGGGTTCTAAACCCTGTCAGGGTTTTTTATGTTGCATATTTTTATCAGGGGGCTATTTATTTCACCGCCTGTTTTATAAATTACCGGGAATCAAATCGAAAAAAGAGACTTCATGTATACAAAATACTACCGCCTTTTGCCTGTAATTGCGTTGCTCTTTATGGCAGGTTGTGCCGGAGAACAAGAGGAGCAATCTGAAGATCCGGATAAGCTGATTGATTTGACGTATGCTTTTAATGAATCAACCGTCTACTGGCCTACCGCTGAAGAGTTCGAGCTGAACAAAGGCAGTGAAGGGATTACCGACCGGGGATATTTTTACAGCGCCCACAGTTTTTCGATGGCTGAACACGGCGGTACACATATCGATGCTCCGTATCATTTTTGGGAGGAGGGAAATACCGTTGATGAAATTCCGGTGGACCGATTTATAGGTCCGGGTATTGTTGTGGATGTAAGCGATTCCGCACTTGTAGACCCGGACTATCTGATTACCAGGCAGGACTTCAAAGAATGGGAACAACAGCATCGTGCTATTCCGGATGGAGGCATCGTTTTGTTAAAGACCGGCTATGGACTATTTTGGCCCGACCGGGAAAAATATATGGGAACCACTGCCCGTGGTGACGAGGCTGTTTCAGAATTACATTTCCCGGGTCTGCATCCTGAAGCTGCCGAATGGATTGCCACAGAGCGCGATATTAAATTGATCGGAATAGATACTCCCAGCATAGATTACGGACAGTCCAGCCTGTTTGAAAGCCATACAACCCTTTTTAAGTACGACATTCCGGTACTCGAAAATGTTGCCAATCTGGATAAACTTCCTCCGGGTGGATTCACCATAATAGCACTTCCCATTAAAATTGAGAATGGAACCGGCGGACCGGTACGAATTATTGCACGGTTGTAATTTAAAGCAAGAAGCGAGAAGTAAGAAGCAAGGAAGAGAGATATTCAATCCTTCTTGCTTCTTACTTCTCACTTTTCACACATCAATGAGGTATTGGATATATCCTGGTTTATTATATTTTTAATAAACCTGATGCAGAACGTATTAACATTAATCATACATACCTGCTACCATGTTCTTTAACAAAATTTCCGGAATAGTGGCTGTTCTTTTGATGATGCTGATGATAACAGCCTGTGAACAACCTGATAATGAAAACAGTGATATCGTTGCGTTTGTCGATGTGAATGTTATCCCGATGGACAGCGAACATATATTAGAGAATCAAACGGTGGTGGTTCGCGACGGCCGGATTGATGCGGTCGGGCCCGCTGATGAAACAGATATCCCCGGTGAAGCACTTCGGGTGCAAGGGAATGATCGTTACCTGATGCCCGGACTAACAGAAATGCATGGGCATGTACCCGGTCCCGATGACAGGGAATATTTGAGTAATATCCTTTTTCTCTATATATCCAACGGAGTCACAACCGTACGTAATATGGCTGGAGACCCTTATCATGTTGAACTCCGGGATGAAATCCAAAATGGAGAGATTAACGGTCCGACTCTATTTACCGCTAGTCCCTGGCTGGGAGACGATAATATTCCCTCTTCCGACGATGCCGAACGTGTGGTAGAAGAATATGATGAAGCGGGATTTGACCTGTTGAAGATCGGCAGCATCACTCCGGAGGCTTACGACCGGATGGTGGCGAAAGCGAATGAACTCGGTATACCATTCGGCGGACATATCCCCGCCGGTGTCGGACTCGAACGGGCTCTTGAAGCCGGACAAATTTCGATCGATCACCTGGATCGATACGTGGAATACCTTGTTCCGGAGGATGTCGATACCGGTAACAGGGAGACAGGTTTTTTTGGCAGCGGAGTTGTTGATCTGGCCGATACGAGCCGGATACCTGAAGCTGTAGAAATAACGATTGAGGCCGGCACCTGGAATGTTCCAACACTGAGTCTTGTCGAACACCTCGCTTCGCCGGAACCGGCGCAGGAGATGATACAGTGGGAAGAGATGCAGTATATGCCGCAGGATATTCTGGATGGCTGGGTACAAGCCAAGCAGAATTTTAAAGAACGGGATGATTTTCAGACCGAACCCTCACAGCAACTTGTTGAAATTCGAAGAAATCTGACGAAAGCACTGCATGATGCGGGGGCCCCCATAGCTCTTGGTTCTGACGCCCCGCAGTTTTTTAATGTGCCTGGTTTTTCGATTCACCATGAAATGCAGATGATGGTTAATGCGGGACTGACACCCTATGAAGTGCTGGTGACCGGCACGAGGAATCCTGCCGAATATTTCGGCTCACCGGAAGAATTCGGCACGGTGGAAACCGGCAGGCGTGCTGACCTGATCCTGCTTGATGCCAATCCCCTGGAAGATATAGCTAACGTACAGCGCCGGATCGGCGTCATGGTGCGGGGTGAGTGGATGCCGGAAAACGAGATAAACCGGCGCCTGGAGGAGGTCGCCGATACATATAATCAGGAATAGGAATAGAATAGAACACGGATGAGGCGGATTTGGCTGATGGGTTCGGTAGTCAGAAAGCAGTGGCAGTAAGCGGTGAAGCCTCAGTAAATCAAGGCTTCGACTTCGTCCCGGCCTCAAACCAAAGGTCGGGACTGCGCTCAGCCTGACGATGTGTTTTTAAAAAAAGAAGCGTCACCTTGAGCGCAGTGGAGGCGAAAGGGTGTGTGAGCCGTAACGAAGTCGAAAGGTTCGCCTTACCTGTCGCGAAATTTTTTTTCTCCGATAATGCAGCACGATTCAAGCTGAATTGATTTACCTTCAAATTCTGTTTGAGGCTCTTCCTTTATATGAGCTCCCTTAAATATAAATCCGTTTTGCTCCAATAGGTTTTTCCATTCATCAGAATCATAAAGAGAGAAACCATATTTTACAAATGGAAGCGACCGCATGTTGTCCCGTGTTCTGATTCCTGTATAAAATTTTCCACCGGGTTTCAGTACGCGATGGATTTCCTTCAGGTGGTCTTCCGGCGTCTCCCAGAAATAGATTACATTATTACAGAATACTTTGTCAAAGGTATTTGCAGGAAAGGGGAGATTGTCACTGCTGCCCATCTGAATATCCAGTTTTCCTGATGCGACATATTTTTCGTTATATTTTTTTGCTTCAGCAACCATTTCTTTTGAGTAATCGATACCGTTCACATGCAGATCGTTTGCCCGGGAAGTGAGTTTGTCAAAAAATCTGCCATTGCCAAAACCGATTTCCAGTATGGTTTCATTATCCTGCGGCTGCATGATATCAAGTAGCAGGTCGTAGAGTGGCTCGTTGACCTCGTTCATTTGTTGTCCGACCCTATGAGCAAATTTGCCGGAAGGTTTGCGGAGTTGTCTGGCTATCAATTCAGGATCGGGCTTGCGTTTGAAAAATGACAATATTCGTTGAAATAAAGTTAACTCCATCGGTTTATCTCTTTGTGGTTTATATATTGTTCCGACTCAGATACTTGAAAAGATACGACTGAAAACTTGTTTCTCTTTTGTATTGGTATCACTCAAAGAAGTCATCGAAATATTACCAAGTATAATATTTCGAGATTATTCTCGGCGTTATTTTATTTATAGCTTAGAATATAACTAAGATTCTATCATACTATTTAATAAATCGATTCTTTTTTCTATCAAAATATTCGGACCAACGATTTTAATATTATTTGAAAATTGTAAAAGCCATTCATTAATATATTCAAGATTGTCAAACTTAAATTCAAACCTTAATAAATTAGGTTTAATTTCTTTTTTCTTAATTATTTTTGTCGGTAGATTGGCTTTAAAACGCCTCAGAGCACTTTCATATACATCTACCTTTATTAAATGGGATTGTTCGTCAGATCTAAAAATTAGCCCCTCTACATCGATTTCCCCTTTCGGGACGAAATTTTCTTCCAGAATTTGCAGGTTTGACATACGATCCAGCACAAAGTTTCGAATATCTTCTCTTTTGTGGGAGTAGCCGATAACATTCCAGTGGTCGCGGTAAAAAACCAAAAGATAGGGATCAATTTCCCGGCTCGTAATTTTGTCGTCCGACTTCGACCGGTAGTCAAACTTGAGGCATTGGTTTTGGGAAATGGAATTACTGATAAGATACCAGTTTCCACCCTCTGATTTTTCAGCTCCGAAATTTAAATAGGGATCAACAATCGTCCGCTTTTCCATCGAGTTCATAAATTCGAGGAGTTCCTTTGGGACGACCTCCTTAATTTTCAGTTCAACACCTTTGGCATCTTCAATCAGTGTTTGGTCAACCTGGGATTTGACAAAATTAAGTCCCACCAATATTGTCGCCAGTTCTTTTTGAGTAAACATCAGTGGTGGAATTTTGTAACCGCGCATGATGCCATACCCATTGTATTTGTCCCACGTAACCGGAACATTCATTTCAGCAAGGGAATTGAAATCCCGGAAGACGGTACGGCGGCTCACATTAAATTTTTCCGCAATATTATCTACCGTTATGCGGTTGTTCGATTGCTGAAGCATCAGGATAAGCTTCATTCTGCGCTCTGAGCTGTTCATAATTTTGGTAAATATTTTGGTTCTTTATTCAACTGGAAAACCAAGATAAATGAAATTTTTAACTGTTCTAAGGAAGGATAATGAATTAGGAATTAAATAAACTGCTTGGTAACAATCGTGTCATCCCGGACTTCGCCGAAGGCATCCCGTGGGGAGATCCGGGATCTACAGCTGGATATTAAATTGCAACTTTATCCTGGTCTTTCTCTTGTTCCTTTTTGTGTGGACAAAAACGAACCCAAAAAACCACCGGCTGATGAATCTTTGTCGGCGGCAACGGTCGGCAAGCGGGATAATTTCAAAGGTCCTTCACGCTTGACAGTTGCTTCTTAGATCTCACCGGTGTGAATTTATCCACTTCGCGCACTTCCCTGTGCCTGTTCCCTCCAATGATTCAAAGGCCGGATTCTTTGTCCATTGTCTGTCTTTTGCCAACGAATAACGTACTTCTACAAGGATGACACATTCTTGATTTGTTTCCTTATCCCGGTGGCTCTGCCCCGGGACGTATGTTTCGGCTGCCTGCTTGCACGAAGCCGTCGAACAGGCCAGCCCTTCCGTCGAAGTTTCGGCGCAGGCAGGCTCTGCTGCCGGGGCGATTGAAATATAAATCCTTCGTGTGCTCAGTGTCTCGTATGTTAATTCAGTGGTAATGGTGTTGCATTATTTGCGGGACCTAC
>CAZPWQ010000001.1:107795-122995 GCA_964590495.1 uncultured Balneolaceae bacterium | reverse complement strand
CCGGGTAAAATCTTGACTAAGCACAAATGGATAGAGCGGAGGGGGAGGGATTCGAACCCTCGGTACCCGTGAGGGCACACTCGCTTTCCAGGCGAGCCCGATCGACCACTCTGGCACCCCTCCAAAGAAAGGACGCAAATATAGACTTAATTTCGTGCTATCGCAAAGGTTTAACGCTGATTTGTTATCAAAAATATTTAAACCCGCAGTGGACCAGGAGTGACTTTTAAAATTGCAGGAAATCTTCAAATCTATTCAGCAATTTACAAAGAAGTGTTTTCCTTTGTGAAGCTTTGTGCTCCTTTGTGTCACTCTGTGTAATAGCCCTGGGTTTTTCATTCCAGCAGGTGTTGAAGAAAATATATCAGACGAATTCAAAGAAAATACTGGAATAAGCCGGTATTTTTTATCATAAATAATTGATCTGGTAGTGGTATTAAAGTCATTGGTTATTTCGCTAAAAATGGAAACGGATGGTTATCTAATTAGGTTATTATTAATAAATGTTTAGTAATCCAGACGACTATGATATCCGCCAATCTTACACTGCTTGAGCTTGCTGTTATATTAATGACTTATCCGGTGGGCTATCTGCTTCTGAAGCTGGTGAAGCATTTTAAAAAGGCTCCCGGTGAAGTTGAGCTGAATAAGTTATTCAGCCTGTACTGGGACGGTACCCCGGAGGATAAAATATATGCGTGGTATAAAGTTCGCTATATTTTAAACCAGAGAGAGAAATGTCAGCAGATGATCGATCTTGTAAACCAGAGAATTAATGGTATAAATAAACATGAGCTTTATGGGTCAATGCAAATAAATGCTTCGGGTGAGCTTATCGATGGGAGGCAGACCGGTTCCAAAATATTGTAGTCTTGTCACGTAAACACAGAAGCACAAAAACTTGAAAACTGATGTTCTAATAACCCGCTTAAGAAGAACTTAAGGTGGCATAGTCAAATCTGTTTATGTTTATTTCCGGAATAAGCGGTTCAGAATTAAGTAGATTGCGGGCAAGATGATCGGCCAGATATTTGCTGTAGAGTAATCCTTTCGATCCCAACCCTGTAAATATATGCAGGTTTTCTATTTCCGGATGGGTGCCGGCTACAGGTTTTTTGTCGGGGGCAGATGCTCTGACTCCGGCCCATTGTTTTTTCAGGCGGACTTTCTCTTCCAGCCGGGGCAGTGTCCGTCGCATTCTTTTCCTCAGATACTGTTCGCCTTCCCGGTCTGTAGAAAGGTCGTCAAAGTCGTGTTCATAGGTACTGCCCTGGACAAATGAATTTGAGTCGCCAATGAGAGATATATATCCCAGGCTGGAGATGGAATGAGTAAAGGGGAGTTTTCCCTCCGGGAGTTCAAATTCAGCTACCTGACCTTTTATTGAATGGATCGGCAGCCATTTCCAGTACCGGTTTTCCCTGGTACTGAATCCGGTGGCAAAAACCAGGTTTTTTGTCCGTACCTGCCCATCACCGGTATCGATAATCCAGCTGCCTTCTTTCTGATCAATCCTGACTTCGGCATTCAGGATAAAATTCACTCTCTGCTTTTCAAGATAACTGCCGTATGCCGCGAGATATTCCCTGCTGTTGACAGACAGTCCGATAGGAAGCCATAGTCCGCCGTCAACACAATTGATGCCCGGATGCATCTCTTTTATTTCAGATTCGGTTTTCCAAATGCACCAGCCGTCGGGCCAGCTGGTTTTATCATATTGTTTTTTCATTTTTCGGGCCATCTTTTCGGTGAGGGCGGGGCGGAGTAATCCGTTGTTATGATAAAAAGAGGTGTCTGGACCGGCAAAAGAAGCAATTTTTTGCAGGTTTTCTGAAATGGCTTCGTAGCAGGCTTCGGCTCTCCACACTTTGGTGGCACGACGTCCCGTTGCGGGATTAACAAGGGCACCGGGGGTCCCTGATGCACCGGCGGCAATTCCGGATTTATCAACTACAACTGTGGATGCGTTCCCACCGGAGAGAGAATCTGCAAGTGAAAGTCCGGCCAGTCCCGCTCCGAGAATACAGAAATCATACGTGTTCTTCATTAGTGCCTGTTTTTGCCACAGATTTACCCAGATAAGTACAGAATAATCTGTTTAGATCGCGCCGGCTGGCGGACTGTAGCTAATTTATCAATAATTACTATACTAATAACAGATAACTATACCATTGTCATGTAATCATAAACCTGTCAGGTTTAATTTGGATATAAGGAACCAACGAAACACTGCTCTAAAACCTGACAGGTTTCACCCGATATTTTATCGTTGCACCACACCAGATCAGGACAACAGTTCGGCGGCGGTTACTTTTTCTGCGCCGGCATTCAGCATCTCTTTCCATGACTGTTCGACCGAACCTTCTATATCAATCCCACGTACGGCATCTTCGACTACATATAGACTAAAACCTTCTTTGATACCATCCAGAACCGACCATTTTACACAAAAATCGGTTGCAAGACCGACGGCATACAGCGTGTCAATATTACGCTCCCTGAGGTAGCCGGAGAGTCCGGTAGTTGTTTCGTTATCATTTTCATAAAAAGCAGAATAGGAATCAATATCCTTCCGGAAACCCTTCCTGATAATAAGCTGGCTTCGATCTGTTTCAAGATCAGGATGAAAGTCGGAGCCATTGGTGCCCTGTACGCAGTGATCCGGCCATAACACCTGTTCGCCGTAAGGCATGTTTATCATCTCGAAAGGCTCTTTATTATCGTGAGACGATGCAAAGGAGGAGTGTCCCTGCGGGTGCCAGTCCTGTGTTTGTATAACAGCATCAAATTCTCCGGCCAGGGAGTTGATCACCGGTACCACCATATCGCCATCGGGGACTTCCAAAGCTCCGCCCCGACAAAAATCATTTTGTACATCTACAATAAGCAATGCTTTCATAATCAGTGTTTTTTATTCTTTTCCTTTATTTTCGTGCTCAAATTATCACGTAACTGCATAAGTTTTTCACTGATACCAATCTTGTAAATATGCGGATTTTCAAAACGTTTATGCTCGGGATTTAATTTCTCAAGTTGCTTTCCGGCATAGGCCGCACTCTCCCGGGCTGTGGGAAGTTTATCTGTTACTTTTCCATTTTTCATCGATAAATGAAGAAGCTCTTCCGACTCCATATTTGTGACCGTACTGTGCTTGGCTTTGTAATAGGGATGATAAATAGTATCCACATTGTCCTCATCGTGAAGCAGAATACCGTCTCCATAAAATCTGCCTGATTTATCAAAATAACGAATGACATGTTTTTTCCCGGGTAATGTAATTTTTTCTACATTCTCGGAAATTTTTAGTTTAGGTTCGTCATTTACGGAAGAAAGTTTATAGACACCGTCGAGTGCGGGGGATTCATTCCCGGTTACGAGCCGGGTACCCACACCAAACAGATCAATAGGAGCGTCCTGTGAAATCAAACTTTTTATAAGGCGTTCGTCAAGCTGGTTTGAAGCAGCAATTTTCACATAATCAAGTCCGGCATCATCCAGCTGTTTTCGCGATTTGCGTGAGAAATAAGCAAGGTCGCCGCTGTCCAGCCGGATGCCTTTCAGACGATGTCCCTCTTCTTCCAGTTCCCTGCCGACTTTGATGGCATTGGGAATCCCGCTGCCCAGGGTATCGTAAGTATCCACCAGTAAAACAGAGTTATCCGGATAATATTCAGCGTATTTTCTGAAAGCAGTTAACTCATCTTCAAAAGATTGAATCCAGGAGTGAGCCATCGTTCCGCTGGCGTCGATATCATACAGAAACGACGAGTAAACATTGGAGGTAGCTTCAACACCCCCGATAAATGCAGCTTTGCTGGCCTGAATACCTCCGAATCCCTGGGCACGTCGCAGCCCAAAATCGATCACCATACGATCACCGGCAGCATACTTCATTCGGGAGGCTTTGGTGGCGATCAGGGATTCAAAATTCAGGATATTAAGGAGGAGTGTTTCCAGGATTTGCGTTTCAATCAAGGTACCTTCTACCCGAACAACCGTTTCCATTGGAAAGACAATTTCCCCCTCTTTTGCAGCAAAGATATCGGCGTTCAGTTCAAAATTGCGCAGAAAAGAGAGAAAGTCATCATTAAAACCGTATTCAACCAGATAATTCAATTCATCTTCATTAAAATGAAAATTCTGAAGTATATCTAACAGGTCGGCTATTCCTGCAAAAATAACATAGCCGCCGTCAAAGGGAATATCCCGAAAGAAATAATCAAACGAAGCCCGGTCATCTTTTCTTCCCGATAAATAATAGCCTTGCGCCATCGTCAGTTCATAATAATCTGTATAAATAGCCGGTCTCTTTAGAAAGGGACCGTCGGTATTCGTTTTCTTATTCATGGGTATGAATTTATTATTGAAACCAGGTTGAGACAAAAATAATGAATTAACTATAGAAGCTGTAATGGGGTTTTAACTAAGCTGCCGTTACGCCACAGGATTAGCGCCAAAAAAGTATTACAGCCCATCTAAAAATTTGTATCTTCATGCTTAACTCAAATAAAAGCCTGATTTCTAAAAACGTGAACAATTTCAGATGGGCGTGTTTGGGGGGATTGTTGCTCCTCGGAATATTGTACAGTTGTGCTACACCGACTACCCCGACAGGAGGACCGCGGGATCAAACAGGTCCTGAGATCGTCAGAACAGAACCGGAAACCGGTACGGTCAATTTCGAAGGACGTAGTATAACACTGCATTTTTCAGAATTTGTCAATCGTTCCTCCCTTGCCGAGGCAATCATAGTTGAGCCGGATATAGGAATAAGCTACGAGCTGGACTGGGGAAGAAAATCTGTTAAAGTTGAATTTGAAAGCGACCTGCCGGAGCTAACCACGCTTATTCTTACCATTGGGACAGAACTAAGGGATATGAATGGAAATGATATGTCGAATCCACGGAAAGTTGCTGTATCTACAGGACCCGAAATCGACGAGGGGGAAATGGTGGGAAGGGTTATAAATGCTGAGACCGGCGAAAACTTTGAGACCGGGCGTGTACTGCTTTATCGTACGCCGGTGGATTTGGCAGAGAGAGCCAATTATACAGCTTCAACCGACACCGGTGGTACGGTACAGTTCTCTTATCTTCGCGAGGGCGAATACAAGGCGTTCTGGGTCGACGACAGAAACCGGAATAAAATATGGGAGCCGGACCGGGAACGTGCGCAACCGTTCAACAGGGAGTTTTTTCAACTTGAAAAGGCCGGTTCCGACACTATGGGAACTGTATATGTAACTTCTGTTGACACAACAAGGCCCCGCCTGCAGGGAGTAGGCTTATTTTCTTCACAACGTATGCGTTTGCGATTCAGTGAAGATATTCAACTTACCGACAGTACTGAAATTTCTGTTGTCGATTCAACGGGAAATTTCCAAATGAACGCATCGCCGTTATATATTTCTCCGACTGATCACTTTGTGCTTTTTGCACAGAGTGAAAATGATCTTGATCCTGAAGAAACATACAGTGTTCAAATCAGCGAACTCTATGATCTGAATGATAACCACCTTGAAGAAGACGGAATCACTTTTACCGGATCGGCAGAGGAGGATACCACTGCACAGCGAATTATAGAGATACCCGATAACAACGGGTTATTTCCCCATGATCCGCTTGAAATAATTTATGCTGCACCTGTTACAGAATCTGAAATTAGTGATTCTCTAAAAATTGTTGAAGGCGATACGACGATTGAAAATTGGTCTTATCTTGAGACCCGGCTTAATAAACTGCTGATTAACCCTCAGGACGAGTGGGAGGAGGGTATAGATTATGAATTCCGTATCTGGAATCCGATCAGGGAAGATCACCGAAGGGTTAGTCCTGTGATATGGGCCGGTGCACAACTGGGAGAAATTGAGGTAACAATGGCCGATACCACAAGAGAAGGCAATTTTCGCCTGCTGCTGACCAGCGAAACAGAAGATATAACGCGTGAGGTTACTTTTGAAACAGAGGCGAATATAGATAAGCTGCCTCCCCAGAGATACTCTGTAATTGTATTCGATGATCAAAATGAAAATGGGGTGTGGGATTATGGCAGGGTAGATCCATTCGAGGCGCCCGAACCTTATTTTATACAACAGTCGGTACCGGTGGAAAGGGGGCTTACTGCTGAATTGAGTATATTATTTGAAACCTGGAACAAGCCGGCAGTCGAAAGCGAATGAAAACTGCTTTAAAAAGAATAACGCCCTTTATCAGCATCGTTTTCTTTGGTCTGGCTTTGTGGTTTTTAGATCACGAATTGCGCCAGTACGATCTGAGTGAAGTAACCCAACAACTTAGTCTCATACCCAACAGTTATATTCTGTTTTCAGTAATATTGTCATTTTTGAGCTATCTTGTATTAACAGCCTATGACGGACTGGGGGTTAAATATATAGGTGAAGATTTAAGCTCCGGCAGAATTATCCGGGCGGGTTTTATCGGCTACGCCTTTAGTCATAATATCGGCCTGGCACTGATAACCGGTGGTTCCATCCGCTACAGGATATATTCGGCCTGGGGATTTTCGGTTTTCCAGGTTACCCAGATTGTTGCATTCAGTGCATTCACGCTGTGGATCGGATTTTGCTCAGTTGCGGGATTATCTCTTCTGCTTGCAACACCGACCCTTCCTGATGATGTTACTGTTCCCTTTGTATCACTTCGTGTTTTCGGCATTATTTTACTATTGATGGTTGTTGCTTATCTCTGGGCCAGTGCAAGTTTTAAAAATGAAATTTCGTTTAAGGGATGGAGTTTTAAATTTCCCAATCTATCTCTTTCCGTAAAACAGGTCTTTTTGGCTTCGGTCGACTGGCTTATGGCAGCATCAGTATTGTACATTTTACTGCCTGAGTCGGAAATAACTTTCTTTAGTTTTGTCGGAGTTTTTCTGCTGGCTCAAATAGTCGGCTTATTCAGCCAGGTACCCGGCGGACTCGGTGTCTTCGAATCCATAATGTTGTTGTATCTTTCCAACTTTATCTCCGGGTCAACTGTACTTGGAATTTTGTTTCTCTATCGAATCATTTATTATATTCTGCCACTTCTTACGGCAATGGTATTATTGGGTTACCAGGAATACCAGGAAAATCGAAAAGCTGTCAAAGATCTGGGGGAAAAAGCAGTAAACTGGCTGCCCCGCGTCGTGCCGATGATACTGAGTTTTTCAATATTTATAGGAGGGGCTATTTTACTGTTTTCGGGAGCAATGCCCTCTGAGGTAACACGTATGGAGTGGCTGAGACATTTTATTCCCCTGCCGGTAATAGAAATGTCGCATTTTTTAGCCAGTCTGGTGGGAGCTGCTCTGCTTGTACTGTCGGGGGCACTTCAGCGTCGTATTGACGGAGCTTACCACCTTACGATCGGGTTGCTGATCTTTGGAATCCTCTTTTCGCTTCTCAAAGGGGCCGATTATGAAGAAGCTTCGGTTCTTGCCATGATGCTGGCGGCCCTGATCCCCTGTAAAAAGGAATTCCACCGCAGGGCCTCACTGTTTTCCAAGAGCTTTTCTGCGAAATGGCTGGCAATGATCATGATCGTTATGTTCAGCTTTATATGGCTTGGAATTTTTTCGTACCGGAATATTGATTATCAGAATGAGCTCTGGTGGCATTTTTCCCTGATGGGTGATGCTCCCCGTTACCTGAGAGCAACAGTGGCCGTTCTCAGCTTTGCCATTATTGTGGGACTGGTTAAGCTGTTGCGACCGCGGCGGATAACGGGGGGGAAACCGGCTGATCAGGAATTAACGGCTGCAGAAGAAATTGTCGGGAAATCACCATATGCCATAGCCAACCTGGCACTGCTCGGTGATAAAGAATTGCTATTTAATGAGAAACGCAATGCCTTCATAATGTTTGGTGTCGAAGGGAAAAGCTGGGTTTCCATGGGAGATCCTGTCGGGCCTGCCGGGGAAGTTGAAAACCTGCTTTGGAAATACCATGACCTGTGCGATGAACATGATGCGTGGCCCATCTTTTACCAGGTTAGAAGCGATTATTTAAATTATTATGTTGACCTCGGCTTGTCCCGCCTTAAGCTTGGAGAAGAAGCACGTATACCTTTGCCGCAGTATGAAATTGAGCAGGAGGTAGAACCTGAAATCCTGGAAAGTTGTCGGGAACTTGAAAAAAGCGGCTATACGTGGGAGCTGTTGCCCCGGGATAATATGGGGGGATATTTCCCGGAACTCAAAGAGATATCCGACCAGTGTCTGGCAGAAAGAGAAAAGGCAGAACGCGGATTTTCGGCAGGATATTTCGCTGAATCCTATCTTTCAAGGTTTCCGATATGCGTTATAAAACATCAGGGACAAATAATAGCATTTGCAAATATCTGGAAGGGGGGTGAATTGCATGAGCTGTCAATCGATCTGCTCCGGCACAGTCCCGGACACTCGGATACTCTAATCGATTATATGGTAGTGAAAAACCTGGAATGGGGTAAACAACAGGGGTATCAGTGGTTTAATTTGGGCATGGCTCCACTTGCAGGAATGAAGGATCAGGGGCTTTATTCAAACTGGAACAGACTGGCGGATCTGATTTTTACTTATGGAGATAATTTTTACAGGTTTAAGACAGTCAGAGAGTATAAGAATAAATTCAATCCGCAGTGGCAGCCCCGGTATTTGGCTTGTCCGGGTGGAATTGCTCTTCCCCGCATATTGTCCAATTTGACAAATCTGATTACGGGCGGGATTAAGGGTATTGTGAGGTGAGTGGAAATAAGCTCCAAGGGAGCTCCGCACATATGCGTTCCACAGCAGAGCGGTGGAACGAGGGATTGAGTTGTGGGATGGAAGCTAAAAAAACCAAACCTCTCATCTCGTCCCGGCGCTCTGCCCCGGGACGGAATGGCCTGGCTGCTCTGCTGCCATCTCAATTGTAAACCAGGCAAAAATTTAAATTCTGTTCGGATGGTTTTTTACCAAAAATCCTTTAAAAGGAAAGATTAAGCCCGGATATTCGTTAAAACATGTAGCAGGAGAATTTAAGGCTCTAAAAAAAGCCATATTTTCATTAATTTCATGTTTATGGTTAATAAACAGTTATAATTTATGTCTGAAGAATCGACACCGGCAGCAAAAGCCGCTGCAAATAAAAAGACCGAGGAATCATCGAAAGAGGGGAAGAACGTCTACGAAGCCCATAATAAGATTCGCTTTGTGACCGCTGCCAGCCTGTTCGACGGTCACGATGCGAGCATTAACATCATGCGGCGCATATTACAGAGCAGCGGGGCCGAAGTTATACATCTGGGCCATAACCGTTCAGTACAGGAGATTGTTGACTGCGCAATCCAGGAGGATGTACAGGGTATTGCCGTGAGTTCTTATCAGGGCGGACATATGGAATACTTTAAATATATGGTTGATCTGCTTAAAGAGCGCGATGCCACGCATATCAACATCTTTGGCGGCGGTGGCGGAGTTATTGTCGGAGATGAAATAAAAGAGCTTCATGATTATGGGGTCAGGCACATTTTCTCTGTTGAAGATGGAAGTGAGATGGGGCTCCAGGGCATGATAAATTACATGATGGAGCAGTGCGACTTTGATACTTCTGATGTGGAGGAAGTTAATGCACAAAAAATTATACAACATGATACCAAAACCCTGGCCCGCTGTATCTCAGCCGTTGAGAACGGTCATGATGAGATCATCAGATTTGAAGATCACCAGCTCTTTGACGGGAAAGGGAATGTTATTGATGCCCAGAAAAACGGACATCCAATACCGCTTATCGGAATTACCGGCACCGGCGGCGCGGGTAAAAGTTCGCTTACAGATGAACTTATCCGGCGTTTTCTGACTGAATTTAGTGATATCAATATCGGCGTAATATCCATTGATCCTTCCAAAATACGAACCGGCGGAGCTCTTCTCGGAGACCGGATACGTATGAACAGCATTGATCCGGAGCATGTATTTATGAGAAGTATGGCAACACGGACCAGTAACCGGGCAACCAGCCGTGCCGTGAAGGCTGCCATTCAAATTTACAAGGCCGCAGGCTTCGATCTGATAATTGTTGAAACAAGTGGCATCGGACAGGGTGACACCGAAATTGTGGATATTTCCGATATCCCGGTGTATGTGATGACGAGTGAATACGGAGCGGCCACACAACTGGAGAAAATAAATATGCTTGACCTGGCCGATCTGGTTGTACTTAACAAGTTCGAAAAGAAAGGTTCGCAGGATGCCTTACGGGATATTCGAAAACAGATGAAGCGGAATCGCGGTGCCTGGGAGCTTGAGCCGGAAAAGATGCCGGTATTTCCGACTATTGCAGCACAGTTCAATGATGAGGGGGTAAACCGTCTTTTTAAAGGTTTAGTTGACAGGATAAATGATCGTTACAATTTGAAGTGGGAAACCGGCATTTATACAAATCCCGAACCGGCTGAAGATATCCAAACCCAAGCAATCATACCGGGCCGGCGTCAGCGGTATCTTGCTGAAATTTCCGATACGGTACGCAATTATCACAAGTGGATAGAGGAGCAGGTAGAAACAGCGGGCAAGCTGGAGCAGGTAGAAGGGACACTCAATCAAGTTGAACAATGGAAACCCGATGGAAAGGAAGCATTTCAGGCTAAACTGAAGGATATGCGTGAACACTGGCTCAGCAATCTGGATTCAAGGTGTCGAACGATACTTGAAGGTTGGGACGAGCTCTATGAGGAATATCAGCAGGAAGATGTTGAGGTGCAGGTCCGAAAAAAGAAATTCAAAAATAAACAATTCCGGGAAACACTGAGTGGTCTTGAAATACCACGTGTGGCACTTCCCAAAACAAAGCACAAAGCAGAACAACTTAAATATGCACTGAAGGAGAATCTGCCCGGCTTCTATCCCTTTACGGCAGGAGTATTTCCGTTCAAACGGGAGGGGGAGGACCCTACTCGTATGTTTGCCGGAGAAGGAACTCCCGAGCGTACCAACAAGCGTTTTCACTACGTAAGTGAAGGTATGGAAGCGGCGCGGTTGTCAACCGCCTTCGATTCTGTTACACTTTACGGAGAGGACCCTGATCAGCGTCCTGACATTTATGGAAAAATCGGGAATTCCGGTGTCAGTATCTGTACGATTGACGATATGAAAAAGCTGTATTCCGGTTTCGAGCTGACATCTCCCAAAACATCGGTTTCGATGACGATAAACGGCCCGGCTCCGATGATTCTGGCGATGTTTATGAATACAGCTATCGACCAGGAAGTCGAACGATACCTGAAAGAGAGCGGCAAGTGGGAAGAGGCACAAAAAGAAATCAGGAAGTACTTTAAAAAGAGGGGTGTCTCTCAACCGGAATACCACGAAGAGCTGCCGGCAACCAATGACGGCTTCGGACTCGGATTGCTGGGCATTACCGGTGATAAGCTGATTGATCGGGAGAAGTACGAAGAAATTAAAGCACAGGCGCTGAATGTAGTACGGGGAACGGTGCAGGCGGATATCCTCAAAGAAGACCAGGCACAAAATACCTGCATTTTTTCCACCGAATTTGCCCTTAAGATGATGGGGGATATCCAGCAGTATTTCACCGGGAAAAATGTCCGTAACTACTATTCAGTTTCAATTTCAGGCTATCATATTGCCGAGGCCGGGGCCAATCCGGTTACGCAGGCGGCATTTACACTTGCCAACGGGTTTACTTATGTTGAATACTATCTGTCGCGGGGAATGGATGTGGATGATTTTGCCCGCAACCTCTCGTTTTTCTTCAGCAACGGACTGGATCCCGAATACGCCGTTATCGGGCGTGTTGCACGGCGAATATGGGCTGTTGCCATGCGCGAAAAGTATGGTGCCAATGAGCGGTCGCAGAAGTTGAAATATCATATCCAGACCAGCGGACGTTCGCTACATGCACAGGATATTCAGTTCAATGATATCCGAACTACGCTGCAGGCGTTGCTGGCAGTATATGATAATTGTAATTCCCTTCATACCAATGCTTACGATGAAGCGATCACAACCCCGACCGAAGAATCGGTCCGTCGGGCTCTTGCAATACAGCTGATTATCAACAAGGAGATGGGAACCGCCAAAAATGAGAATATCAATCAGGGTTCCTACTTTATTGAGGAGCTGACCGATCTGGTGGAAGAAGCCATTCTCACCGAATTTGACCGCCTTACGGAGCGCGGAGGTGTATTGGGCGCGATGGAGAATATGTACCAGCGTGGAAAGATACAGGATGAAAGCCTGCATTATGAATCAAAGAAACACAGCGGAGAGCTCCCGATAATCGGAGTGAACACGTTTGAATCGGAAGGAACCGGCGAAGAAGAGGATCATAAGGTTGATTTGATCCGTTCCACGACCAGGGAAAAGGAACAGCAGATAGAAAATGTTGAGGCTTTCTGTGATCGCAATAAAAAAGAAGCAGACGAGTCAATCAGGCGGTTAAAAGAAGCGGCCCGTAAAAATGAAAATATTTTTGAAGAATTGATGGAGACGGTCAAGTCAGCTTCGCTGGGACAGATTTCCCGCGCCTTGTATGAAGTCGGCGGACAGTACCGGCGCAATATGTGATCTTGCATCCATCCATCCATCCATCCATCCATCCATCCATCCATCCATCCATACCACTTACCTGATATCCCCGGCGGCTATTTCGGTTCCGGAACGCGAATTCTTACGGTCGCGGTCGCCTGGCTGCTCCACTTTCATAGGCGGCCTCTTTTACTGCTTTAGAGACACGGCGGACAACTTGTTTATTAAAGACACTCGGGACAATATACTCTTCCCCCAGTCCATCTTCATCAATACATTCGGCGATGGCATGGGCAGCAGCGAGTTTCATAGTTTCGTTTATATCGGATGACCTGGCATCCAGAGCACCCCGGAAAAGGCCGGGAAATGCCAATACATTGTTAATCTGGTTGGGATAGTCGCTTCTTCCGGTTGCAATGATGCGGGCAATGGATTGAATTTTTTCCGGCATGATTTCGGGAACAGGGTTGGCAAGAGCAAAAACAAGGGGATCCTCCGCCATTTTTTCAACCGCTTCCAACGGTACAGTACCGGGCCCACTGACACCTATGAGGAGATCGGCACCGGTTGATGCCTCTATAACGGAACCTGATGTGTTATCCTGATTTGTATTATTTGCCAGCCATGATTTACTGGAATCCAGTTCCGACAAGCGGTCTCTGTTGATGATTCCCTGGCGATCGGTACACAGGATTTCACCTGCACCGGCTTCGAGCAGTATTTTGGTAATGGCAACACCTGCGGCACCGGCACCGACAATTACAATTCGGAGATTAGATAATTTTTTATCAATAACTTTCAGCGCATTGATCGTTGCCGCCAATGTTACCACCGCAGTACCGTGCTGGTCGTCATGAAATACAGGAATATCCAGAATTTCCTTCAGCCGTTCTTCAATCTCAAAACATCGCGGGGCGCTTATATCCTCGAGATTTATTCCCCCAAAACCGGGTGATATCCATTTTACAGCAGAGATAATTTCATCCACTTCCTGGGTATCAAGGCATATCGGGTAAGCGTCTACATCGGCAAATTCTTTAAACAACATTGCTTTCCCCTCCATCACCGGCATGGCGGCTTCCGGACCGATATTTCCCAAACCCAAAACAGCGGAACCGTCACTTACAACAGCTACGGAATTCTGCTTAATTGTTAAAGTATGTGCTTTCTCCTTTTCTTCAGCTATCGCCTCACATATGCGTCCCACACCCGGTGTATAAGCCATAGATAAAGCATCGCGGGTATCAACGGGTACTTTATTTTCAATGCGAATTTTCCCCCCCAGGTGAAGTAAAAAAACCCGGTCGGAAACATTCCGCACCTTTACTCCCTCAATTTTTTTAATTGCCTTGACAATCGAACGCGAATGAGCCTCATCGCGGGCACTGACAGTGAGATCGCGTACTTTGAATTTCCCTTCCACTTTTACAACATCCACTGCACCGGGATCGCCTTTTTGATCTGCAATTACGTTTAAAACCTGGGCCAGCATGCCGGGTTTATTTTCGATATACAGACGCATGGTAAAGCTGTAACTGACGCTGGGTTGAATTTCATTCATAGGATCTTTTCTTAAAAGCGAGTTTTATTGTTGGAAATAGTGGAATCAAAAATGCATCAAAATTGATAAACAATAAAGCAAAATTTCTGACAGTGTTAACAAACCTATTGTGCTTAAAGGGGTTTTTCGTTAAAATCAAATAGTTTTGTTTAACAAATCCGGCAATTATGGGAAAGCTAATACCTTTATTGTATATAACCGCGTCAATTTTGTTTGCCGGGTGTACTGGTACGGGGTCACTAGCTGAATCGGGGAATAGTTCGAGACCGGAGGGCAGTGTTTATGATGACAGTGACTATTACAGGAGTCTGGCAGATTTTCTGCACCGGGTCCCCGGAGTTAATGTCAGAGGATCAGGAAATAATGTATCCGTTACGGTTCGGGGGATAAACTCTTTTAATGCAGGAATTACACCTTTATATGTTATTGACGGCAATGCTATAGGCCACTCATATTCCCAGGCAAATAATATGTTAAATCCCCGGGATATTAACTATGTAAAGGTTCTGAAAGACAGTGAGGCATCACTTTACGGTGTACGTGGCGGTAACGGAGTTATATTAATTACCACCAGGAAGTAAATTCGGTAATTTCGATTTGCCAATCTCTCAAAATTGCGTATGAGGATATGACAAAGGAGCTGAAATAGTCATGATCAACTCCTTTGCCCTCTGATTATTAGTTAATGTATATAATCTGATAAGTCGGCATCTGCTGTTATGACTGATACCGGGTAACGAAATAATCCTTTAAAATCTATTTCTTCCAGTATAGACAGGGCTACCATATAATACCAATCCAGCCATTGTTCGGCGGTAACCGGTTCATGCGATTCCATACATTGGATATCCAATGCCGAGACTTCTAAATTATCCATGCTGTTATTTTCAAGATAGTACGATGTTTCCATAAGGTCACCTGAAAACAGAGCATGCCCAAACTGATTCATTTTATCCCAGATCGAAAATTTTAGATAGTTAAGTTCTTCAGGGGTTTCATATCCTTTGTACATCATATTTTTATAATTTTTATTAATGGTTACTGGCAGTTCAGTGAAAAATATAAGTTGGACAAAAGATCTTCCTTGTAGTATTTATTATAATAATGCTGGATACCGGATACCGGATACCGGAT
>CAZPWQ010000001.1:0-107695 GCA_964590495.1 uncultured Balneolaceae bacterium | reverse complement strand
CTTCCTTGTAGTATTTATTATAATAATGCTGGATACCGGATACCGGATACCGGATACCGGATACCGGATACCGGATGCCGGATGCCGGATGCCGGATGTTGGATGCTGGATGCTTCTGGTTTCTGCACTCAATCCCTCAGTAAATCAAAACTCAATCCCGGTTGATTTTTACATCCGCTATTACCGGCAGGTGATCGGAGGGATAAAAGTCGCCGCTGAATGAAGAGATTATCGCATGTTTATTCACTTTAACCCGGTCATTGACAAAGATAAAATCAATCCTTCGCCGTTCTGAACCACTTTTAACTTCAAATCCTTCAAAGGTAAAATGTGGTCCTGTATGGGGAAGCTCTGAAACTTCATAGGCATCGCGTAACGCCGACTCCTTTTCTGTGAGAATATCATAAGGATCATCATCCGGAGTTACATTAAAATCTCCCGTCAGGATAACGGGTTCCCCGGAAGTGATCTCATGAATCGTTTCTACAATCAATTCAGCACTTTTAGCACGTGCCGTATCTCCAATATGATCAAAGTGGGTATTCAATACGAAAAATTCATCTTTGGTTTGAAGATCACGGAATTTTCCATAGGTCAGGATCCGGGGCAGGGCAGCATCCCAGCTTTTGCTTGGCTTCGACGGCGTTTCCGAGAGCCAAATCGTTTGATCCGAGCCGCCAATAAGTTCAACTTTGCTTGTATCGTAAAAAAGTGCAGAATACTCTCCGCTCATAGCACCGCCATCACGCCCAACACCAATCCAGTTGTACTGTTTTAGTTCTTTCTCCAGATATTCTATTTGGTGCAGCAACCCTTCCTGTGTACCAATAAAAACCGGCTCATAGAACTGAATAATATTGGCTACCCGTTCTTTCCGGTTATCCCAGGCATTTACACCGTCATCAGGATTGTCAAAACGCAGGTTGTAGCTCATAATTCCCAGATCATCAGTTTTTTCTCCGGTGTATTCCTGTAAACTGTAAACTAAAGTTATGGCAAGTATTCCAACGGCTAATACGTAGTTTATAAAATTCATATTTTTTTGTTTTTGAGGGAGTAATCAGTTGGAGTTTCTAATTAGATAATGCTGAATGACAGTTGTTAGCTGTACCAATTGCTTCGATGATTCAGATTCCTTCATCAGGCTCGAGGTATGTTTTAACTACTTAAACCTGTTGTGCGGTTAAGTAACTCTATAAAGCCGCTTTGAATCTGCGCCATTCGACCCCAAAATCCTCCCGATAGTGATCGGGACAGGCTCTAAAGGGGACTTGCTGTAAGAGTTTGGTAATAAAATGATAAGTAGATTATAAAAGTTGAAGCTCTTATACAAAAGGCTTTGTCAATGAAAGAGGCCGTCCAAAGTCCCCTTCAGGGGATTTTGGGGTATCAGCGAAATATGTAAACCAAAATAAATACGAGCAGGCAAACAATAGCCCCGTGAAACTGGTAGCTTTTATACCAGCGCGTATTGGATTTCAGGGAAAATGTGCCTATTTGTGATAACTTCCAAACACCTGATGGAATATCATGGGATTCCGGTTTTCGTGAAAAATAACTTGTTACAACCATAATTAATGAACTAATCACAAAAATAAGGGTTGCCGAATAAAGATAATGAATCGGTTCTATAAAGTGATAAAAGTAATTATTCACGATGAGAAGCATGCCGATCAGGCTCCCGATTATCAATGATGCGAAGGCTGCGTTTGCAGTTGCTCTCTTCCAAAAGAGGCCAAAGAAAAAGCATGTAACAACCGGCGGACTTAGATACGACAAAACTGCCTGCAGATATTCCCACAGCGTTGGGAAACGGTCGATAAAAGGTGCCCAGACAGATGCTATAAACACACCCAGTAATATAAATATCTTGCCGGCCTTGATTAACTCTTTCTGTGAACTTTCGGGGTTAATTTTTTTATAAATATCCATCGTTGCGATACTGGATGCAGCAGTAAGAGCAGAGTCAATGCTTGACATAAGAGCCGCGACAAAACCGGTAAGAACAATGCCGAGCACGCCGGCGGGCAGAAAATCGAACATCAATTCCGGGAAAATAAGATTCGGGTTTTCCAGGTCGGGATAAATGATGCGTCCGAGTGTACCGGGTAAGACGATAATAAAAAGCAATGGTAATTTAAGGGCGGCTGCCAGAATAGCTCCTTTTCTTCCATCTTCTATGCTTCGTGCCCCCAATACACGCTGTACCATATATTGATTGGAGCACATGAAATAAAAGCCGAGAATCGGAAGGCTGACAATAAGAGTGGGCCATGGAATGAGTTCGTCGTCAGTGGGACGTATAAGGCTCAAAAACTCGGGATCGATTTTTTGGTTGATTTCATTCCATGATCCAACTTCATTAAATACAAGTATGGCAACTATCAATGAACCCAGGGTAAGCAGGATGGCCTGAATACTGTCGGTGATAACGACTGCGCGTAGTCCGCCGGCTATGGTGTACAATCCGGTTACAATAGCCATGGCAATCACAAAAATATTCAGGTCAATTTCGGGAAATATGCCCTTCATGAAAATACTGCTCGCATATAAAGCTCCGGCTATATCAATAAATACATTTACCGTTATTGATATAATCGAAAAGTATGTCCGTGAGCGTTGGTCAAAACGGCGTTCTAAAAATTCAGGCATGGTAACCAGCCGGTGCCTCAGGTAATAGGGAACAATAAAAATTGCGAAAATGACCAATATGACCGCCCCTGTCCATTCGTAGTTAAAAACCGAGATTCCTGTTTTGTAACCACTGCCGGCAAGACCGATAAGACTGCTGATAGAAATATTTGTCGCATATAGGGAAAGACCGATCATCGGCCATTTCAGGGAACGATTGGCCAGAAAGAAGTCGTCGGTATCTTTATATTTTTGACTGGTACTGAATCCGCTCCACGTTATGAAAAGCAGGTACAGGATTATAATAGTGAGATCGAGTGTAGCCAATACTCCGCGTAAATTAGGTTTATATTTTAGCCTAAACTAAGAAAATCCTGCAAAAACAAATTTGAAATCCGTATGACCAAAATCCGAAACGGCTGCTGTGACTCGGATTAATAGCTTTTCTAAAAATGGCAGGATATTCTATATTCGATTGAGTGATAAACAACAACCAAGGATGTTTCGGATTTCGAACATTCGGATTTCGAATTTTGGTCTTAAGAGGATTCCCTTTCAACAATAGAAACCGGCACAAAACTGACCATGCTGCTCTTCTGGCCAGGATTAGAGAGCTTTTCGCGGATGGCCTTCATCGTCGCAGTTCCCAACTCCTCATAATCTGTTTTTATCGAAGACATGGTCGGTTGATTATGGCGGCATTTGGGCAAGTCGTCATATCCTATTATCGCAATGTCATCCGGGAAGTGATAGCGCTTTTGCTTGGCTTTCTCCATAAAACCGTTAGCCATATCATCATTACAGGCAAATATCGCCCTCGGCTTAGGACTCGCTTTTTCAAAATGTTCAAAAGCTTTGAACCCTGTCTCAAAAGTGTAATCACCATTATAACTCCAAATAAGATCCATTGTACTGTTTTGAGAAATGAAATCTTTGAATCCATTGGATCGAAATCGTGATTCGGATCGATTTTTAGGGCCATTAATAATACCGACATTCTGATATCCCTTTTCTTCAAAATGAGTCGCTGCCAAATACCCACCGCTGTAACTGTCGAAAGTTATGGTAGGAAATACCGGCTTTTCTATAAGTGCATTTGTAATGATGGGAAAACGATCCGGGATCTGATCACGAAGTTGCTGATAATCGTTATGGACAAACTCCGGTACAAAAAGAATAGCGCCGTCATAATGATTAAGGGCAGCTTCTTCAACGGTTTTCGAAATCTGTTCAAAAGGGTCCAGCATAGTATGAAGAAACAGCCGTACATTATTTCGGGTAGCTGCTTTGTTCATACCATGGAAAAAAGCTACATAAAACTCCCCCTCGTGGAAACCGCTTGCAATAAGTGCAATATTTAATGTGGTTTTACTCTTTTCGGCATTTCTTACCCGGGGAGGCAGATAATCGAATTGTTTTGCGCTTTCAAGTATTTCTTCTTTGGTTTTGCTGCTTATTTTGTTTGAACCATTGAGTACCCGCGAAACTGTAGATACCGAATAACCCGTATCTTCCGCAATATCCTTAAGCGTTATCTTCATTATTAATTAATATTTTTGATTCCCTTCCAGCCGCACCCCATCCATCTGTATAAACAGGAAGTATTAAGGCTTTTTTGATGCTGAAAACTCTGCTTGTGCAAAAATCAATTTATATTGAAAAAAAAATATGTATTAAGCAAACAGGACTGAGAGTAATTTATTTTTTGCACAACTATCCCCTGGTACAGTCACTTATAGGAGGTCTAAATGTGCAAATTAGATTTAATTAATGCAATAAAAATTAAAATTTGCATGAAAATTTGAATTAATTGTTTTTAATCTTTAGACTAAAAGAGAATCTCAATTGTTAATTATACCGAGGGGTATCCATGGGAAGCAAAATTACCATTAATTTTTTTTTGTCATTTCTTCTGTTTATTGCTCTGGCCTCCAATGCTCAAGCTCAAACAACAGTTGAGGGCCAGGTAACTTCAGAAGAAGATGGTTTGCCACTGCCCGGAGTAAATGTAACAGTACAGAATACAACGCTGGGCACGTCTACTGATGCAGACGGCAACTACAGTATATCTGTGCCTGAAGACAACAATGTGCTTGTTTTTTCATTTGTCGGATATGAAACACAGGAAATTGAAATAGATGGGCGCAGCGAAATAAATGTTGCGCTTAGTTTGACAACAGTAGCCAGTGAAGAGTTGGTCGTAGTCGGATACGGGGTTCAGCGAAAAAGTGATCTGACGGGCTCGGTTTCCAGTGTTCGCGGCGAAAGGTTAAGTGAACTGCCGACTTCTTCAGTTACCGACGCCCTGCAGGGAAAAGTAGCCGGTGTACAGGTGCAATCGGTGGATGGCCGGCCGGGCTCTCAACCGCAGGTGAGAATCCGGGGTGTTGGAACGCTAAACGATGCCAGCCCACTCTATGTCGTCGATGGTTTATTGCTTGATGATATATCTTTTCTGGATAGCAGGGATATTGAATCACTGGAAGTGCTGAAAGATGCTTCTGCAGCGTCTATATACGGTGCCCGCGGAGCTAACGGTGTAATTATTATTTCAACGAAACACGGAAGAGCCGGCGAACCGCAGATTAATATTCGTTCTTCTTATGGATTTCAACAGGTATCCAACAGGCTGGATCTTACCGATGCCCGGGAGTTCGCCACCCTTGTTAACGAATCGGCTGCAAATGTTGGCGATTCACCCGTATTTGATAATCCGGAGGCATTCGGTGAAGGGACAGACTGGCAAAATCTGATATTTAGAGATGCGGCTCCCATTCAAAACTATAATATTGGTATAGGCGGGGGTACCGACGAGATGACTTATCAGGTTAACGCCAATTACTTTAGCCAGGACGGAGTCGTCGACGGATCGGGATTTCAAAGGGCAAACCTCAGGTTAAACAATGAGTACTTTCCGTCCGAAAATATCACTTTTGGACATAATATTACCTTTACCTACCGTGATTCGGAAAGTGAAGCACAGCAACCGATCATCACACAGGCTTTAAGAGCTGACCCCACCACACAGCCTTTCGACGAAAGTGGCGACTACTTTGATACTTCCATAAATGGAGGAACGGTTAACCCTGTTGCCAGTTTGGAACTTACCAGCCCTGAGAGTTACGGTTTCCTGACTACAGGTAATGCTTATACAGAGATAAATTTATTGGAGAATTTTCACTTCAGGTCCAGTTTTGCACTGAATTTGCGCAGAAATGAAAATAAATCGTTTGTTCCTGAATTTAGTATTTCTCCTCTCCAGCAAAATGAAAACAGTCGTTTGAATGTGAGTGATGATAAAGTCACAAGCTGGGTCTCGGAAAATACCCTGAACTATCTTAATGAATGGGGCGACCACCGGGTGAATGTTTTGGGTGGTATTACTTTTGAGGAATTCAAGTCTGAAAATATCGGGGGTTCCCGGATAAACTTTCCCGGATCCTCACCGGAATTTCACTTCCTGAATGCCGGTGAAGAGGAAGGGCAGACCAATTTTAATGAATCCGATGCATGGGGATACATCTCCTACCTCTCCCGGGTAAATTATGTATATAATGATCGGTATATGGTTACTGCTACAATCCGCAGGGACGGCTCTTCGCGTTTTTCAGATCGTAACAGATGGGGGAATTTTCCGTCTGCTGCTCTCGGATGGGTAATTTCTGAAGAATCGTTTTTTCAGGATGTATCCTACATCAGCTTCCTTAAATTAAGGGGCAGCTGGGGATTACTCGGCAACGATAAAATTGCCACGGATGCAGTTACCCCAACAGTTGAAGGTAGAACTGCGGTATTTGGTGTAAACGAAGATATTCATACCGGAAGAACACTTACAACGCTCGCAAATCCCGATTTGAAATGGGAGGAAACAGAACAGGTTGATATCGGATTGGAGCTGAATTTGTTGGATGACCGACTCACAACCGAGGTTGATTGGTATCGCCGGTTTACAAGTGATATCCTCGTACCGGTTGAAATTCCGGCAAGTGTAGGTGCAGCTCCCTCTGTAGTAAATGCAGCAGATGTGCTGAACCGAGGCTTCGATTTCACGGTACAGTGGCGGGAAGGTCGGCAGGATTTTTCCTACAGTATCGGATTTAACGGATCAACCGTTCATAATGAAGTACGGGCATTGGGTGAGGGGCTGGAAGATATTCTGGACGGTAATCGCCGTAATCTTGGTTTTACAACAAGAACCGTTGTCGGAGAACCGATCGGTTCATTCTACGGGTTTAAAGTCGACGGTGTTTTCCAGGATCAGGGAGAGATCGATAATTCTCCATCACGGCCGGGGGATCAGCCGGGGGATCTTAAACTTGTTGATTTGAATGGCGATGGAACTATTGATACCGAAGATCAAACCTTCCTGGGTTCGCCCATACCTGATTTTTCATATGGAATCAGTCTGGCGGGTTCCTATAAAAACTTTGACCTCTCCCTGGATCTTGATGGACAAACAGGAAATCAAATACTCAATGCCAGATTAACCGAAAGAGGCTTTCGTGTACTTAATTATGACGCGGCCTTTCTGGATCGATGGACCGGTCCGGGTACAAGCAACAGTGAGCCCAGAATAACCGAAGGCGGCAGGAATTATGAAACGGATAGATTTCTTGAAAATGGAGATTTCCTTCGCTTGAGAAATATTCAGCTTGGATATAATCTGCCGAGTGACGTATTAGGACCGTTGGATTTGCAGAGGATTCGTTTTTTTGCAAATGCTTCCAATTTATTTACCAATACGGGATTCAACGGCTATAATCCACAAGTGGGAGGGGGACCGGTTACCGCTACAGGTATAGCAGGAGAAAATATCTTTCCGGTTGCCAGTTCCTACACCTTTGGAATTGAAATCGATTTTTAAGAGGAGGGTACTTATGTATAGGAAAAAAAATACTAAAAGAAATGATGACATTATGGAAGCATATAAATCTTTTCAAAGAAAATTGATTTTCGGATTAACGGGAATATTCATGTTAATAGCTGGCGCGGGATGTGAAGACAGGCTGTTGGATCAAAAGCCCAGAGGAGAGTTAACCCTGGCCAGTTTTTTCGAAACCGAAGAGCATGCCATTGAGGCTACGAATGCAACCTATGAGCGGTTGCGGAGCTTTAATTTTACCAACTTTCTCTGGCTCGGGAAAACCGATATAGCCTCCGATGATGCCAACAAAGGCAGTACACCGGCTGACGGTGCCGCAACACAGGGCGCCCTGGACGAATGGACCTTTGATCCTTCCACGAGTAACTTTATGGCTACCTGGGGGGATTACTATCAGGGTATTTTCAGGGCGAACATGGCAATCATTAATATTCCTGATATTGAAGAAATGGATGAACAACTCAAGCAGCGATTGATCGGTGAAAATAAATTTCTCCGTGCTTACTTCTATTTCTTCCTGGTGCGATCCTACGGCGGGGTACCGCTGATAACCGAACCACAGGAACCGGGTGAATTTCAGTTACCCAGGGCATCGGAAGAAGAAGTATTTTCTCTGATAGAACAGGATCTGCAGGATGCCATTGATGTACTTCCTTTAAAATCTGAATATAGTCCACAGGATTTGGGAAGAGCAACCAAAGGTGCCGCGAGAGGTATGTTGGCAAAAGTCATGTTGTACCAGGAGAAATATGACGAAGCCGAGCAATTAGCAAGAGACGTTATTGAATCCGGTGAATATTCTCTCTTTTCTGAGTATGAAAATATTTTCAGGCAGGAAGGCGAAAACTCATCCGAATCTGTTTTTGAAGTACAGGCGGTGGCCCTGGAACCCCCGCAGGGTGGCACGCAATACAGTGTGCACCAGGGCGTCAGGGGGCAGCCGAATTTGGGCTGGGGATTTAACAATCCGAGTGATGACCTGTTAAATGCATTTGAACCGGGCGACCCGAGACTTGGGGCGACCGTCTTGTTTGTCCATGAAACACTGCCGTTCGGGCAGGAAGATGTTGTCAGACATAATACCCAGATGCTGGACAATCAGCGATATAATCAGAAATCTTTTGTACCGTTAGATCAACCGGCCGGTGCTGCTAATGGTGGTACGAATATACGCATTCTGCGATATTCCGATGTGCTTTTGATTGCCGCCGAAGCCGCGTTTCAGAATGGCAACGAAGCGGATGCACGTGCATGGGTAAATGATGTAAGAGAACGGGCGCGGGGTAACCAAACTGCAACAATCGGGATCGAACCCGAAGCTGTTTCCAGTGTGGTCGCCGATACTCTGGGAGACCCTTCTCTTGAAGGACAGCCGTTCGCCAGATACGTAACCGCCGGTGGCCCGGCAGACGATGCCGGATTACAGACAATGGAATGGCAGGTAACGGATGATGTTCTGGCCTTTGATGTTGTAGATATTATACAGTCTGTAGATGGAGTTGATGTATCCACTGTGGATGCATACCGGGATGAAATGGAGGGAAAAACAGCGGGGCAGCCGGTTGTTATTGAAGTGCTGAGGATAACAGAAACACCTGATTCTCCGAAATCCAGAAGTACAGAAAATATCACTGTTACGGTATCTACTCAAACGCTCTTGCCCGATGTAATAACTGCCAGCGGCCAGGATCTGCTGGAGGCTATATGGCAGGAACGCCGTGTTGAGCTGGCAATGGAGCAGCATCGCATGTGGGATCTTCGAAGAACCGGCCGGGCCGGCGAAGTGCTAAGAGCGCTCGGTAAGAATTTTGAAGATGGAAAGCATGAGTTATATCCGATTCCGTCTGATGAATTGCAAATTAATCCTGAATTGACTCAAAACCCGGGTTATAATTAGAAAAATTTTCCTGTCCCCTAAAGGTGGGTCCGGTTTCCGGGCTCACTTTTTTTTAACAGTCAGGGTTGACAAATCGTAATCGGATTTTCCCCGAATGCATCTGGAAATGACTTCACTCCCGTATTCAGAAAATATGGTAAAACGAAACGAATTCCCCACTGCACATATAATTCGTAAATTCCTGCTGTTCCATCTCCCTCTTTAGGGTGATTAAGGGGATGCTTCAGGGATTAAGGGTTGTGAAAACACAAATACGAAAATTCCAATGACCGCAACAAAACAGATTCTCATAGCGATTATTTTAGGCGCTGCCATTGGTCTTTCTGCATGTGGGTATGAAACCGATACCAGGCCCAATATTATTTATATTATGACGGATGATCAGGCCACTCGCACCGTAAGCGCTTATGAGGGAGCGATCAACCATACTCCCAATATAGACCGGCTTGCAGGTGAAGGTGCTCTTTTTAGAAACAGTTTTGTAGCAAATTCTATCTGTAATCCGAGCCGGGCTGCCATATTCACCGGCAAACACAGCCATAAAAACGGAGTAGTCGGAAATGCCTCTCCCTGGGACAACAGCCAGACTATTTCCCCGCGGCTGTTTCAGGATGCCGGGTATACCACAACTCTGATCGGGAAATGGCATATGAACAATCCTCCCGGTGACGAGTTTCATTATTCGAACCGGCTGACGGGAGCAGGCAAACAGGGGTTTTACTATAATCCTGAATTTGAAACCGGGGATGGCACAAAAGAGACGGTTGAGGGCCATTCCACGGATATTGTAACCGATAAAGCCCTTCGCTGGCTTGATGATAACTCGGGTGATCCCTTTTTACTTTTTGTGCAATTTAAAGCCCCGCATGTACCCCGGATGCCGGAATTCCGGTTCCTTGATCGTTATACGAATGATACCGTTCCCGAACCGGAAACTCTGTTTGACGATTACGAAACACGGGCTCCATATGCCGCCGATGCGAATATGGGAATAAATTTTCACCCACTGCCACCGCTCAATGAACATGATACGGAAAACAATATCTATTTTGACCGCATGACTCGCGGGCAATTGGAAAAATGGCACAGCTATAAAGACCGGGAAGCAGAGGAATACCGGGAAATAGAAGAAAAGGGCTTGCTGGAAGGAGAGGGAAACCTGAAGTTTGCATATCAGAAGTTTATCAAAGACTACCTGCGCCTGATTGATGGAGTGGATGAAAACGTAGGCCGATTGCTGGACTGGCTTGATGAGCATCCGGATGTTAATGAAAATACGCTTATTGTATTTACCTCGGACCAGGGATTTTTTACCGGCGAACACGGCTGGGCTGAGAAAAGATTCATGTACGAGGAGTCTCTGCGGATGCCTCTGTTGATTCGCTGGCCCGGCCACATTGAAAAAGGTACAGAGATCGAAGCCATGGTGCAGAATATTGATTTCGCCCCGACTTTTCTGGATGCCGTGGGCCTTGAGATTCCAGAAGAGATGCAGGGAAGATCATTCGCACCATTGCTGAGTGGAGAAAGCCCGCCCGATTGGCGGGAAAGTATCTATTACCATTATTACGACCACGGTCTGCACGGCGTGCCGCGCCACGACGGCGTGCGAACGGAGCGGTACAAGCTCATCCATTTCTATACTGATGATGCCTGGGAATTTTACGATCTGGAGGAAGATCCGCAGGAGGTCAACAATCTGTATGGAAACGAAGACTATGAAGACACCATTAATAAACTCAGGGAGGAGTTGAAACGGCTCAGAGAACATTACGAAGTTCCTGAACACCACTTTCAATCGCCCTATGTGAAAGCGGGCAAGGACCAGAAACTGTGATGCTGGATACTGGATACCGGATGAACCGGATGCGGGTCTACAGGCGGACCCGCGGGCTGTTTCAAGCGTCCACGCTTGAAACAGGTTCGAGCAGAAATGCTTTGATGTAGTGGTACAAGCGGACGCTTACGTCATATTTATAAGCAATTATAAAACGTAATAAATGATCATGAAGGTGCATTAGAGACCTGTCAGGTTTTGAAAACCTGACAGGTCTGATACGCAGGATGGCCTGGATTACAATGGCAGGTTTTGCTGCTAAATCAAAGAAAAGGATGCGATAACCAATTAATAAATACACCATGATATACAGATTGAAATTTAATATACTCACAGCACAAATCCTGCTTCTTTTAACAGTATCAGGACTTATAACTGCCGCAGCCCAAGACCGATCCGATGATGCACCGACGAACGTGGTTTTCATACTGAGTGATGATCATCGTCATGACTTCATGGGTTTTCATGAAGATGCTCCTTCCTATATTGAAACCCCTTCCATGGATCGCATGGCGCGGGAGGGCGTTCATCTGAAAAATGCATTTGTGACTACTTCACTTTGTTCACCCAGCAGGGCTTCGATTCTTACCGGTCAATACGCACATAAACACAGGGTAGTGGATAACACGAGTCCGATCCCCGAAGGGACACGGTTTTTTAACGAAGATGTTCAGCAAAATGACTACAAAACGGCCTATATCGGAAAATGGCATATGGGAGAAGTGGATGATGATCCAATGCCCGGCTGGGACCGGTGGGTAAGTTTCCGCGGCCAGGGGGTGTATTCAAATCCAACTCTGAATGTAGACGGAGAGCGAGATGAATATGAGGGATATACCAGCGATATTTTGACCGACTTCGCTGTCGACTGGCTTGGTGAACGCGAAGATAATCCGGATGAGCCCTTCTTTCTCTATCTTTCCCACAAGGCTGTTCATGCCGAATTTGAACCTGCCGAACGTCATGACGGATATTTTGAGGATATTGAAATTGAATATCCCGAAACCATGGACAATACGGAACGCAATTACCGCACCAAACCCGACTGGGTAAAAGAGCAGCGCTACAGCTGGCACGGCGTTGACTATATGTTCCACGGAGATTTTAATTTTAATCAGTTTTATCGTGCCTACATCGAAACTCTGCTGGCTCTCGATGAAAGTGTAGGACGGGTCCTCGACTATCTCGAAGAAAGTGGGCTTGCGGAAAACACTCTTGTCATCTACATGGGAGATAACGGCTTTTTGCATGGTGAACATGGTCTGATCGATAAGCGACAGGCCTATGAGGAATCGATGCGTGTCCCGATGCTTGCCTGGTCTCCCGGCTATATTGAGGCCGGAACGGTTGTCGAAGAGTTGGTGCGGAACATCGATATCGCTCCAACCCTGCTTGAATTAACAGGCACCCAAACGAATATTGAAATGGACGGGCTCTCTTTTCTGCCTCTGTTAACCGGTGGAAAAGAGGAGCGGGACCGCGAATTTTTGTATGAATATTATTGGGAAGCGGCTTTTCCGCATACTCCAACGACCTTTTCCCTGCGGGGTGACCGGTACAAATATATCTGGTATCACGGAGTGTGGGATATGAATGAATTATATGACCTGCAGGAAGACCCGCAGGAACGGCACAATCTTATTGAAGTTCCTCAGTATCAGGAACTCAGAAATGAGATGCGAAACAGACTTTTTGACAAGATGGAATCAACGGGTGCCATGCAAATTCCGCTTCGCCGGTTCAACTGGCAGGCGGATGAAAAGCTGGAAGGAAATTAAGGCTGGCCCTCCTGTGCGCAAGGCTTCGGAGGGTAAAATGCTGCCTGCCCTACGAAGCCTTGGCGTAGTAGGGGATACCGGATGAACAAGGGGACACGTATTAACCCATAACTGATAACTAACGCATTGAAATGGTTGAATATTGATCATGAAGTTGCATTATAGACCTGTCAGGTTTTGAAAACCTGACAGGTCTGACTGAGAAGCCATCCCTTGGCTATTTCAAGCGTCCACGCTTGAAACGGATGAATGAGGAGGCTCAAAACAGCGACGTTAATCGGTAGCACAATTTTTATTCATAAAAAATTAAAATGCAAAAATACCTATTAAACTTTCTCGTATTCATCTTTGCAGCAGTATTTTTGCAATTCTGCAGTGAGAATACCACTAAAGAAAGTTACAGTACCTACGCAAACCCGATCAACATAGATTACACATACAGTGTAACGCATACATCCCGTGGCATGTCGTTTCGTTCAGGTGCCGATCCGGCAGTAGTACCGTTCAGAGACAAGTATTTTATGTTCGTGACCCGGTCCCAGGGGTATTGGATGTCGGATGACTTGAGCGAATGGGAATTCGTACGGCCGCAAAACTGGTTTTTCGAATCCTCGAATGCACCGGGCGCGTGGCCGATGAATGATTCCCTGCTCATTGCATTAGCCAACCCCTCTGGCTGGCAGAATGTAATCTTTACCGACAATCCCCAGGTTGGAACCTGGCAGGGCGCTGCTTCCCTGATACCGTTGACTCCCGTTCACGATCCCGCGCTATTTGTGGATGATGACGGCAGTGTGTACATGTACCGCGGCTCCTCGAATGTACATCCCATCTGGGGAGTAGAGCTGGATCCGGATAACTATTTTCTTCCGGTCGGTGAAAACCGGGATCTGTTTAACCTGGAGCCCGAAAAGCACGGCTGGGAACGGTTTGGCGAAAACCATGAGGGTGGAGATCTCGATCCATTCATTGAAGGTCCCTGGATGAACAAACATGATGGCAAATATTACCTGCAATATGCGGCACCCGGAACACAGTGGAATGTGTACGGGGACGGTGTCTATACCTCGGATCATCCGCTCGGCCCTTTTACTTATGAAGAATACAGTCCGTTTTCCTACAAGCCGGGCGGTTTTATCCGGGGAGCGGGTCATGGGAGTACAGTGCAGGATCCCTACGGGAACTACTGGCATTACGGAACGATGGTTGTAGGCATAAATTTTAATTTTGAACGGCGCATCGGGCAGTTTCCTGCCGGCTTTGATGAGGACGGTCAGTTATATACCAATACCGCCTACGGCGATTATCCCCATTACCTGCCTTCCTCCGAAGAGCGGGGCCGCGAAGACTGGTTTACCGGCTGGATGTTATTGTCTTATGATAAGCCGGTGACAGCCTCCTCCGTTCACGCTGATTTCAGTCCGGAGAATGCTGTTGACGAAGAGATCAAGACCTTCTGGGTGGCAGAAACAGGCGAAGAAGGGGAGTGGCTTACCATCGACCTGGAAGAGGAGAGCGAGATAAGAGCCGTTCAGATCAATTATACAGATTACGAATCGGATATTTATGGTAAGCCCGATACGCTTTATCACCAGTATCTGATTGAGCATTCCCTGGACGGTGAAAACTGGAACGTTTTAATCGATAAAAGAGAAAATAATCAAGATGTTCCTAATGATTATACCGAACTCGCTTCTCCACAGCAGGCCCGGTACGTACGCTTCACTAATTACCATATCCCTATTCAGAACCTGGCTGTTTCCGGGCTGAGGATATTTGGAAAGGGCGCCGGGGAAAAACCAAACGAGGTAACCAACTTCCGGGCAGAACGGGGAGAGGACCGGAGAGAAGCACATTTGAAATGGACCAGTGTGGAAGGAGCGCAGGGATACCATTTGTATTATGGAATCATCCCGGATAAGTTGTACAATTCGGTGATGGTATACCGGGATACTACTTATCAGCTGAATGGGTTAAATGTTGATCCTGACTATTACTTTGCCATCGAAGCGTTCAATGAAAATGGTATTTCCGAAAGAAGTCCTGTAACGGAGGCTGAATGATTTTGTATTTGACTGAAAACTATATAAATGTTGCAGATAAATATGCAGTGCCAACGATGAATGTTCGGGTAATTCCTGAAACCGTGGAGAAGAAATCCCCCTTAACAAAGGGGGAATTAAAGGGGGTTGTTGGACCATCTTTGTCTAAGAAATGGAAACGTGAATCCAACTATATTACAATTTATTGCTGTCGCGTTGATAAAGCCGTTACCATGGAAACAACCCCCGCGGCTAAAGCCGCACCCCCTTTTTTAAGGGGGATTAATCTCCCACGGAAGGGTCGTTCAGTATCAGGATACGATTCTTTGAGGTTCCGAGGAGGCATATATCAATATTAACATTTTGAAAGTTTTTATGAGTAAGAGGAAATTATGATAATTAATTTAATGCGACGTGGGACATTACTGATCATGTCATCCTTGCTGATAGGTTGTACAGAACAACCCCAATCCCAATGGTATAAAGGCAATCTCCACACCCATTCCTATTGGAGCGACGGCGATGATTATCCGGAAATGATCATGGATTGGTATAAAGATCACGGATATGATTTCGTGGCACTTTCGGATCACAACATCCTGGCGGAAGGGGAGAAGTGGATAGAAGTAGAAAAAAACACCCCCCGTGAGGAAACCTTTCAACAATACCTTGAACGTTTTGACAGCACATGGGTGGATTTTGAAGAGCATGATGATCACTACCGGGTGAGACTGAAGACGCTGGAGGAATACCGGATACTTTTTGAAGAAGAAGAGTCTTTCCTGCTCATTAAATCCGAAGAGATTACTGACGGGTTCGAGGATAAGCCTGTTCATGTAAATGCAACCAACGTCCGGGAGCTGATCGAGCCACAGGGTGGGAACAGTGTGGCAGATGTGATGCAGAATAATATTGATGCCGTATTGGAACAGCGGGAGGATACCGGAGAGCCGATGTTCCCGCATATCAACCATCCGAACTTCGGCTGGGCGGTAACGTCCGAAGATCTTAAAAGCCTGGAAGGCGAACAGTTTTTCGAGGTGTATAACGGTCATCCCCATGTTAACAATTATGGTGATTCCCTGCGGTCGGGTACAGAACAGATGTGGGATGAAGTAATTACCCATTACCTGATGGAGGGAAAGCCGGTGATGTACGGCATAGCGGTGGACGATGCCCATAATTATCAGGAAATTAATTCTAAACAGGCCAACCCCGGCCGCGGATGGATTTATGTGAAAAGCAATGCTCTCAACCCCGACTCGCTGATTTCCGCAATGGAACGGGGTGATTTCTATGCTTCGACCGGAGTACGGCTAAAAGATATCAGGTTTGACGGAAACAATCTGTCGGTAGAGGTCGAGGCGGAAGAAGGAATAAACTACACTACACAGTTTATAGGTACGCCCTCTAATACGGAAACTCCGACCGCTGAATTGCTGGATTCCGTAAATGGAAATTCGGCTTCTTATACATTTTCGGGCGATGAGATGTATGTCCGGGCCAAGATCATTTCCGACAAAACAAAAACGAATCCGTATGCCGAAGGAGAGGTTGAAGTGGCGTGGACCCAGCCGTTTATCAGAACAAAGAAGTAGCAGTTCCGGAACTTTAACCAGACTATATTAATATTAAAAACTAATGACCATGTTTAAACTTATCCCGACAAAAGCATCTTTCTGGCTTGTGGCCTTGCTGTTTGGTTTCATATCCTTCCAGGGCTGTAACCAGCAATCATCTGATAAACAAGCAGAAACTCCCGGACTCAGCGATGAAGCCCTACTTGATTCGGTTCAATATGCGACCTTCCAATACTTCTGGGACGGTGCCGAGCCGAACTCCGGTATGGCCAGGGAGCGCTACCATGTGGATGGCGTGTATCCACAGGATGATAAAAATGTAGTAACGTCCGGCGGATCCGGTTTCGGACTTATGGCCATTATTGTTGGCATCGAACGCGGATTCATTACCCGAGAAGAGGGAGTGGAGCGTTTCGAAAAGATCGTCGGATTTCTTGAAGAGGCCGATCGCTTTCATGGTGTATGGCCCCATTGGATGTTTGGTGAAACCGGAGAAGTGAAACCATTCAGCCAGAAAGATAACGGGGGGGATCTTGTCGAAACCGCCTTTCTGGTACAGGGGCTGATTACGGTAAAACAGTATCTGGAGGATGGAAATACACGGGAACAGCAACTGGCCGCAAAGATTGATACACTCTGGCGCGAGGTAGAATGGAACTGGCATACCAAAGACGGGGAAGAAAATGTGCTATACTGGCACTGGTCGCCCGAATATGAATGGGAAATGGATTTTCCCCTTGAGGGCTATAATGAAGTATTGATTACCTATATTCTTGCTGCGGCATCTCCGACTCATGGCATAGATGCGGGAGCCTATCATCAGGGATGGGCCCGCGGCGGAGATATGAAGTTGGAGGGACACGAGCAATATGGCTATAGTCTGGACCTTCGACATAATGGAGCAGAACAGTATGGCGGACCTTTATTCTGGGCACACTACTCTTATCTCGGGCTGGATCCGAGAAATCTGACAGACAGGTATGCCGATTACTGGGAGCATAATCGTAATCATACACTGATCAACCGCCAGTGGTGCATTGAAAATCCCAATGGTTACGAAGGTTATGGAGAAGGGGCCTGGGGTCTGACGGCAAGTTATTCACCTAACGGTTATGCAGGCCATAAACCGGGAAAGGATTCCGATCTTGGAGTAATAACTCCTACCGCTGCTTTATCTTCCTTTCCCTATACTCCTGAAGAGTCTATGGAGGCACTAAAACATTTCTACTTTGATCTGGGAGATAAAATATGGGGTAAATATGGATTCTATGACGCCTTTAGTATCGATGATGAATGGTATCCGGAGCGATATCTGGCTATCGACCAAGGTCCAATTGTCGTAATGATAGAAAATCATCGCAGCGGACTTCTCTGGGATCTTTTTATGCAAAATGAAGATGTACAAAAAGGACTTGAAAAGCTGGATTTCAGCTATGAATAGCTCGGGTGGCGGTAACCTACATTTCTCACCTGGCGACTGGGTTTGTCACCCGGTGAGTAAATCAAGCTAGTACATTTTATTATGCTGTCGCTGTTAAGGCTGAACGAAAGGCAGCAAATCAGAGACAGAGCCTCCGATCTTCGTACCGCCGCAGAGCAACGGTACGAGAATTAAAAGTTTGATTGCCATTTTCAAACCCACCCCGTCCCGCTCATAAAAACCATGAGCGGTCCACTCCTCCGAGGAGGGGAATGTTGGAGATCCAGGTAGTATCAAGCACCAAATATCCGGCATCCAGTATCCGGCATCTAGCATTTTACCCTCCTAAGCCTTGTGCGCAGGAGGGCTAGGAAGACCCCCTGACATTAAGCTTAACCGGTACCAGGCTTAACAAGCCCTTTGGCTGGTCGGAATCAGCCAGCATTTCTTTCATTTTTTGAATGGAAACGCCGCCTAACGCCTCGTAATTGGTATGTACCGAAGAAATAGTCGGATTATGTCTTGAACATAACGGAAGGTCATCAAATCCGGCAATCGCAATATCTTCAGGAAAATTGTAGCCTTTAACCATTGCTTCCTTTATAAAAGACTGGCACATCGTATCATTACATGCAAATACAGCCCGCGGTTTATTTTCAAGCTTTTCGAAAGCCCGGAAAGCTTCAACACCCGACTCCACGGTGAAATCGCCGTTAAATTCCCAGAGTAAATCCATCCCCGGTTTACTTTTTAGAAAATCATTAAACCCGTGAGCTCTTTGACGCGAGACATTTTTGTCTTCCGGTCCCCGTATTACGCCACAGGAATGATAATTCCTGTCATAAAAATGCTTTGCCACAAGGTGGCCCCCGCCATAGTTGTCAAATCCGACAGTATCGAAAACCTGATTGTTCAATACTTCATTGGAGACTACCGGAAAATCGCCTGGTAATAATTTTTTTAACTTTCTGTAGTGTACTGTACTGAATCCAGGTACATTAATGATAAGACCGTTAAAAGATTCTCTTTCAATTTTATCCGCTATTGCTTCTACTTTGGGCACGTTGCTTTCAAGGCTGGATAAACTCAACCTGACTTTTTCACGGTTGGCAGCGTTATTCAGCCCATTAAAAAAAGAGGCGTAAAACTCACCTATTTCAATACCGGTAATCAGAAGTACATCAAGCATACCGCTTGCTGCCGTCCCGTCAAGCTTTTTATGTATGGGATAATTAAGTTTACGCGCACTTTTGATAATTTCTTTCCTTGCTTTTGAACTTGTTTTATCCAATCCGTTTAACACGCGGGAAATAGTTGATATTGAATATCCCGTGTCTTCAGCAATATCTTTTAATGTTACCTTCAATAATTTATAATTTATTTAAAAAATCAAGTGTTATTGTTATTTAACCTTTTAAATTAAGGAAAAAATATTTCTAACGTTAATTATTTAATTTAGGCATAACTATTAAAAAAATAAGAAATTTACAGGTCTTTATTTAAATGGTATTGTGCGATTATTCCAGCATCCAGTAAAAAGAACACGGTAACCGGTAGCATCCGGAATCCCGTATCCAGCATCTGGCCTATGAAGATTCTCTTGGTGCTACTGTTACAGGTACAAGGCTTAAAACCCCCTGTTGTTGTTCCGGGTTTGATAAAACCTCTTTCATCTTTTCCATGGTTACCAGACCCAGCTTCTCATAATCTGTATGTATCGAAGAAATGGTTGGCCGGTGACGCCGGCATATTGGTAAGTCATCATGTCCTATCAAAGCAAGATCTTCGGGTACCCGGTAATCGTTGGCAAGAGCCTCTTCAAGAAATGCGTGTCCCATTGAATCATTGCTTGCAAAGATAGCTCTTGGCTTATTTTCAGCTTTTTTAAATGATTTAAATGCTGCAATGCCTGACTCGAAAGTAAAATCCCCGGGATATTCCCAGGTTAATTCCATGTCATGAGTCTGATAAATATAATCACGAAATCCATTGGTTCTGTACCGGGCATCAGACTTTTCAAAAGGTCCGCTGATTATTCCACACTGCTTATAATTTTTTTTGTGGAAATGCTCGGCGGCTAAAAATCCTCCGCTGTACCCGTCAAAGGTTACGGTCGATATAACCGGATTTTCAATGAGTCCGTTAGAGACTACAGGAAACTGGTCGGGCAAGACATCAAGTATTTTTTGATAATGTTGCTTGTCAAACTCGGGCGCGAACAATATCATCCCCTCATACTTTTCCTTACTTAATTCTCTTATGGTATCCAGAGTCTCATCAAATGGCTTTTTCAGGCCAATAAAAGATATTTGGGCATTATGTTTTTCAGCTGCTTTTGTCATCCCCTCAAAGAGCGATGAGTAAAACTCTCCTATATGGAAACCCGTTACTATAAAAAAAACTTTCAGCGAGTCAACTATTTTGTCGCCATTAAGTGTGCGGTAAATTGGGTAGTTCAGACGTTTTGCACTTTGATAAATTTGCCGCCGTGCTTTCTTGCTTATTTTATCTGATCCGTTTAGGACCCGTGAAACTGTAGAAATTGAATATCCCGTCTCATCTGCTATATCTTTAAGTGTTACTTTCACTATACTCCTAGTTAATTAAAGAATACATTCACGCTTTTATTACCCTTATATTTCGCTGTTTAGAGGATTTTGTGCATTCGATATTTTATTTAACCGTTTTCAGCGTTCTTACCGGCAGTTCGGTTAAAACTGACAGGAAACCGTTAAATCTGCTGTCAGTCACCAGTTTATTTTAAGTAATAAGCACCTCATTTCTATATTTTTCAAATATTTTCCACTTTATTAGCAAAAAAATTGCAATATCTGCAAAAATATTACGCTTAAACAAAAGTTAAGATTGAACTTACAGCTTGAGGCAATACATAGATAACAAACTGTTATATTATAGAAACCTTTTACTATTTTATGTCAGCACATTATAATAATGCCCTGAGACCATAAGCCGAAAGTTTATCATTATCAGCATTATAAATTTCTGAACAAGATTTTCAATTAACTGAAATTCATTAGATGTTACAATTTCCTTTAAGTAAACCTGCGGGAAAACTATTGGCGATTATCTGCCTCGGAATAGCAGCTGTTTCATGTACCGGTGAGCCGGAAAAACCGGATACGGATTCTGACAGCTATGACAAGGCTGTTTCTGATTTCTACGTAAGCCTGGCAGCTGTGCAGTCGGACCAGACTCTTTTTGCACTGGAAAAGATGCAGGAAGTAACGGATGCTTATCCGATGGAAGCCGCGGCCTGGGCTAACCTGGGTGTGTTTTCCATGCGTCAGGGTGCTTTTGATGCCGCAACTGAACGATTGGAAAAAGCTGTTGATCTGGCACCTGAAAATGATGATATCCTTTTTTTGAGGGGATTGCTGGAAAGCCGTAAAGGGAATATTGAAGATGCGATAAACTATCTGGAGCAGGCAGTCGAGAAGAATGGTGACAATCCCCAGATTTTGTATGCGCTGGCTGATGAACTGGAACGGCAGGATTCGGCGGAAAATTCGGCCCGGATCATTGAACTGTTAAATAAAATTTTAGAGGAAGATCCCGATAACCTGGCGGTACTGCTCGAGACAGTACGCATCGCTTCTAAATGGGGCGACCGCGAACTGCTTGAGGAAGCTTTATTAAATCTTAACGAACAGTCTGAAAACTGGCCGGAACAAATACAACAGCAATTTGCCGAACAACAGGAAGCTATCCTGGAGAAAAAGGGAGAAAATATAATGTTTGAATTGGCTTTTCTGCGAAACAACCTGAATGAACTGCCCGCCTTTCAACAAGATCTGGCAAAGGTTCAGCTTCCCTCCAATGAGGTTGGATTTCTGATCAGTGAATTTCTATGGTTACCCAGCCCCGGCCGGTCGGCAGCCCCGGCCGATACAGCCATCTCCTTCGACCCCGGAGAAGCCAATCTCGCGGAATGGGCCCGGCTCATCAAACCCATAGCCCTTGGAGATGAAGAATCTGCCGCAATGCTCCTTATAGTCGGTAATGATGCCATTGTAAATGGTAAATATCGGCTTTCCTTTCCAGGTGAATACAACAACAGCCCCGGTCCAAAACTCCCCGCCCAGAGCGTCACCACGATTGACTACAATTATGACTTTCTCAATGACATCGCCATGGCCGGTACCGGGGGATTGGCTATTTACCGGCAACAGTCGGATTCTTCCTTCAGTAATGTTACCGGCGATTTACAGATTCCCGATTCGATCAGGCGCCAATCCTACCACGGTGTATGGTCTTACGATGTAGATTCGGACGGTGACCTGGATTTGCTTCTGGCACCGGTCGGTGAAAGTCTGATCGTGCTGCGGAATAACGGTGATGATACGTTCAGCACACAGAATTATTTTGAAGGTCTGGAAAATGTAAAAGATATAATATGGGCTGATTTCGATATTGATGGCGATCCGGATGCTGTTTTCCTGCTCGAGGATGGGAATGTGAATTATTTCGAAAATCAGAGAGCCGGAGAATTTGTAAGAAACAGTGCGTTCTCCTTTCCCGGTTTTGCTTCTGCTATCAGCTTCGGCGATCTGGATGGAAACGGGTTGTTCGAAGTAATCGCATTGACATCAGAGGGAATTGAGGCAAATCATTTGGATGAGGCAATGCAAGATTGGAATCACAGCCTTCTGATTGATTTTGAGGGTTCCGGATTTACCGCTGAAGACGGGCGCCTTTTTGTAAATGACCTGGACAACAATTCTTCCCTCGATATAATAGTGTCTTCCGGGGATGAAACCAGGTATTGGTTGAGTGATGAAACACTCTCTTTTTCAGACCAATCGCAGCAGGTAGATCTGGATCTGTTCGGACTGGCAGATACGGACGGTGATCTGCGTCTCGACCTGCTGGGATTTGCGGGGGATTCGAAACCGGTTGTAATGAACAACAGTGGGTCGATGAACTATAATGCACGAATTCTCCGTCCAAGGGCCTCAGGTGGACTGGGGGACAAACGGATCAATTCATTCGGCATCGGCGGCGAAATTGAAGCACGATCTGGAATTCAGTATACAAAGCAGCCTATTATTGATCCCTGGGTTCATGTGGGTCTCGGCACGCACGATGAAGCTGAAATGGTCAGAATAATATGGCCCAACGGTTCAGTACAGGCCGAATTTGCAGAGCTGGGATACGATTCAAAGATTATGAATGAGCAAATACTGAAAGGGTCGTGTCCGTGGGTGTTTACTCACAACGGGGAGGAGATGGAGTTTGTAACAGATTTTCTCTGGCGTACGGCACTCGGGCTCCGCATCAATGCCCAGGGTGATGCCAGTGTTATTCACAGTATCGACTGGATAAAAATTGATGGTAGTCAGCTTAAACCGAAAGATGGCTATTATGACGTGCGTATCACTGCTGATCTGTGGGAGACCCATTTCTTTGATCATGTTTCACTGATCGCGGTAGATCGTCCTGAAGATACAGAAGTGTTTGTCGATGAGCGTTTTACCATTCCGGCACCCGAGCAAAAGTTATATCCGGTAAAAGAGGTGTTTCCTGTTTCATCAGCCAGAGATCAGGACGGAAGGGATGTTACCGGATTAATCCGGGAACGTGACGGCAGCTATCTTGATACATTTAATCTGACCGAATTCCAGGGATTAGCTGAGGAACATTATGTGGAAGTGGATATAAGTGAAGCCTCATCAGAAAATGATAACCTTTTGCTGATAGCTTCGGGATGGATATATCCGACCGACAGCTCAATAAATGTAGCCATTAGTCAGGGCAGGTATGATGCGCCGCAGGGTATCCGGGTGGAAGTGCCGGATGGAAAAGGAGGATGGATAGCTGCCGAAGAAAATGTGGGTTTTCCCACCGGGAAAAATAAAACTATGCTGGTAGATCTGGAAGATATTTTTGTTGAAGGTACTGAGCGCAAAGTACGCCTGTATACCAATATGGAAATTTACTGGGACCAGCTGCAGGTAGGTGTCAAAGAGACCAATCCACAATTTGAAACGCATGAAATCGCTGCCGAAACAGCCGAATTGCGATACCGCGGATATTCCAGTGTAGAACGTCCCGGTCGGTTTGTGCCGGAAAAACCTGACTATCAGCAAATATCAGGCACCACCCCAAAATGGTTCGATCTGGTTGGTTTCTATACACGGTTTGGAGATGTAAAGGAGCTCACCGGCGAAATCGATGACCGCTATGTAATTATGAATGCAGGGGACGAACTCGTTTTCCGGTTTCCGGCGCCTCCTCCGCCAGCTGGCGGATGGAAACGCGATTATGTGCTCGTAGGTGACGGCTGGGTCAAGGATGGCGATCTGAATACCGGTTTTTCAAAAACAGTAATACCGTTACCTTACCATGGTATGGAGGATTATTCCGAAGAGCCGGGAAGATTACAGGATGATCCGGTCTACCAAAGATTCACGGAAGACTGGGTAAACTACCATACGAGGTTTGTGACTCCGAAGAACTTTAGTACGGCATTGCGGTTTCGGGAATGAAATTTATTGGTTACATTTTATAGTAAATTCAGCAGTATAAATATGCATTACGCATCACGTAATACGTATTCCGTAATGCGTGAATAATAGCTACTACTGATTAAATAAGCAGATAACAACTGGAAACTTAAACCCGCAACCTGTAACCCGCAACCCGAAAATGCTACAATCCAACACCCCTAAAATATTAGTCATCGTTTTTTTCGCCGGGCTGCTTGCCGCACCGCTGGTGTTGTCGGAGTATGGCTACTGGAATATGTCTGAGAATGGCATATTTGATAAAGGGGAGGCGTTGCAGCGATATGGATTTTACCTTGATGAAGTTTCAGGAGATATGGGCATCGACTTTAGCCATAAAGCACCGACTCTCGATCCCAAGCTTGATCATATAATGCCGCAGATCGCCTCGGTTGGGGCAGCTGTTTCAGTCGTTGATTTTAATAACGACGGATGGCAGGATCTGTATTTTACCACAAGTGCCGAAGACGAACCGAATGCACTTTATAAAAACCTGGGAGACGGCACTTTTGAAGATGTAGCAAAAGAGATGGGTGTTGCCTATTTAAATGACCGGGAAACGGGTGTTTCCATGGGTTCGGTCTGGGCGGATTATGATAATGACGGGTATGAAGATCTGTTGGTCTACAAGTGGGGCAAACCTGTGTTATTTCGCAATATAAACGGAGAGGATTTTACCAGAAGTGATGATATTCCCCTGCCTGAATGGATAAATTCCAACACTGCCGTTTGGTTTGATTATGACCGGGACGGCAATCTGGATCTTTTTATGGGCGGCTATTTTCACGAAAGTATAAATCTGTGGAACCTGGAATCCACTAAAATCATGCCGGAAAGTTTTGAATATTCCAACAACGGCGGACGAAAATTTCTCTATCACAACCTTGGCAACGGTAAGTTTGAAGAAGTCAGTGAAGAACTGGGAATTGCAAGTAATCGCTGGTCGTATGCCGCTTCCTCTGCCGATATTGATGATTCCGGGTATCCCGACCTGGTCATTGCCAATGACTATGGAGTCGATGAACTATTTATTAATCAGGATGGCAATGGCTTCATCAATTCCGGCGAAGAGGCGGGGATGGGTTTTGCTCCCAAAAGTGGTATGAATGTTTCTTTCGGGGATGTAATGAACAGGGGACAGCTTTCTATATACATCACGAATATTTCCGAGCCGGGGGTACTCATACAGGGAAATAACCTGTGGACACCCAGTACAAAAGAAGGCGATCTTTCTCTGCAGAATATAGCCGGAAATCTGGGGATAGAATTGGGCGGTTGGAGTTATGGCGCTCAGTTTGGTGATTTGAATCTGGACGGACACCAGGATTTGTATTGTGCCAACGGCTTTGTATCTGCAGCCAGGGGAACTGATTACTGGTACGATTTTTCAAAAGTAGCAGGAGGCAACAAGACGATCATATCCGATGCAAAAAACTGGCCGGCTATGGAGGGACGAAGTCTCTCCGGCTACCAACAAAATAAGATATGGATAAATGACGGTACCGGAAAGTTCCAGGAGGTAGCCGGTGCGGTCGGGGGATCGCTGAAGCTCGACAGCAGGGCCGTGGCTTATGCCGATCTTGATAACAACGGCACTCTCGATATAATAGTCGCCAATCAAAATGGCCCCGCCAGAATATATAAAACACATACCAGGGAAAATCATAACTGGGTGGGATTCAGATTAACAGGTAACAACAGTAACAGGAGCGCAATCGGTGCGGAAGTTGAATTGTTCTGGAATTCAAAACAACAACTGCAGGTGGTAACTTCATCGAGTGGTTTCAGTGCTCAAAATCAGCGCCCGGTCCATTTTGGAATAGGGACGGCAGCCAAGGTGGAAAAAGCAGTCGTTACCTGGCCTTCGGGAATTAAGCAGACGATAGATAATCCTGATATAAATAAACTGCATACGATTTCTGAGCCCACACAATCATGAACGGTTCGAGCAGTGTAATTGACAGATTTAAAGGTCTGTCGTTGAATCGAAAATATATCCCGCCGCTTCTTATTACGGGAATATTACTTGCCGCCCATCTTTCATTTGGCATTCTTGAAAGTTATGATAAGCTGCTTATCGCCATCGCTGCCAGTTTTGTGACAGAGTCGGTGCTCCACCGTCTTATTGTGGGTACATGGCGTGATATGTCAAGCGCCTATATCTCGGGAATCAGTGTTGGTATTTTAATTCGGTCTCCGTTTTTGTGGGCATATGCCCTTACTTCAATGATATCCATTGGTTCGAAATATGTATTGCGTTATAAAGGAACGCATATTTGGAATCCCTCCAATTTCGGTGTAGTGGCAATGCTGCTGTTGGCTCCGCAGGCTGTGGCTGTATTGAGCATCCAGTGGGGTAACAATATGTGGGCTATGCTTGTCATATGGGTTGTTGGATTTATATCTATATATCGACTGAAAAGATTCCATATTTGTGCTACCTATGTAATCTCATTTCTCGCCTTTTCTTTTTTCAGAAGCCTGTATACAGGTGATGCGTATATTACCGAAATATCACCGATAACCGGTCCGATGTATCAGCTTTTTATTTTCTTTATGATTACGGATCCCAAAACAACCGTAAAGAGCAAATGGGGACAATATGTGGTCATCATTATGGTTGCATTTGTCGAAATGATTTTCCGAATTAATGAAGCTATCTATGCACCCTTCTATGCTTTATTTATTGTCGGACCAATTGCCATGATAATTGAGCAGTGGTGGAAAGACCGGCAGGGATAACCGTTGACCGGTGGTGAAACGTCACTAAATAGTTTATCCCGTTTTCTTTCTAGAATCTTTCAAAGTTATTTTGAAGCTATGATGTAAATATATGTTGATCGTGCACAGCATTTGAATATTTATAATTCTTTTTTAATACTTCCGTAGATGAGGTAAGCAATTATTCTCATAATGTAATAGTATCTTGATAGTCTCCATGGGCAATTTTTTAAGCTTCTAAAAAAAATTTTCACAGTCGTTAAAAAAATTTGCTTCTTTGTTAAAAAGGGTTAATAATTAAATGTGGAGAGAAAGAAGCATATTGCATCTTTTACTCTGCATAGAAATATGGTATGATTTGGTGGGAAAAGAGATCATTACTGAAGTAAAAACCTCCTTTTCATCACCATAATGGTATAGCGACCGGGCAGGTAAAGAACAATCCCTGTCTATGCAACGATTTATCATATACATCTAAATAACCTAAGGGGAACAATTATGATTACGAATGCGATACGGAGAATTAGTTCAATACTAACTCTCAGATCCGCAACAGGTAAGCTGTATGATTCAGTCTCCGGAGTATCCTCACTGATACTTCGCCTGAGCCTTGCAGCTTTTTTAGTTTTGGGTCTGGGTATAATTTCTGAGTTACATGCTCAGCAAGTTTCAGGTACTGTTACCGATGCAGCTACCGGCGAACCGCTTCCGGGAGTAAATATTTCAGTAGAGGGTACAACAACCGGAACATCATCTAATGCAGATGGAGAATATTCATTGAATGTACCGAGTCTGAATGAAGATCTTCGTTTTTCTTTTGTCGGATACGAAACTGCGATAATTCCGATTGATGGAAGAACGACCGTGGATGTGGTAATGCAGTCTCAGGCTATTTCCGGGGAAGAGTTAATAGTAACCGGATATACTGCCCAAAGGCGCGAAGATATTACATCTGCCGTTTCAAGTGTGGATATGGAAAGCGCTTCCAGAGAGATATCGGCCAATGTGCTTCAAAGACTAGAGGGAAGAGTTGCAGGGGTAACGGTAGAAACAAATGGTTCTCCCGGTGCTCAAAGTACTGTTAGAATACGTGGTATTAGTTCCTTCTCTAATAATGATCCTCTGTATATTATAGATGGTACGCCAGTCCAGAGTGATCAAATGAACTTTTTGAATCCAAATGATATCGAAGAGATGCAGGTTTTGAAAGATGCTTCGGCTGCATCCATATACGGTTCCCGTGCGAATAACGGTGTCGTCATTATCGAAACAAAAAAAAGTGGCGGTGGTGGTGCAGGTCCTCAGGTAACGGTGAATGCACGAACGGGTATTTCCACTCCGGTCCGCGGATATAATGATTTTCTGATTACTGACGCTCTCGAGTATCATGAGGTTGTCAAACGATCCTTTGAAAATGCAGGTCTGGATGTCCCCACCAATATCTACGGTGATCCCGATAATCCCACCATACCGAATTATATATGGCCCAATGATCCGGAAGAAGGTCAATTTGGACAAACTAACGATTTGTCGGTTTTTGGACTTTCCGAAGATGACTATGTCTGGGGAGATCCGGATCAACAAGATAATTTAATCATGCCGGGCAGTCCGGGCACCGACTGGTGGGATGTGGTATTCGGTCCCGCTGTAGTACAGGATTATAACATTGGAGTGGCCGGTGGTGGCAGTGATTACACCTATAACGTATCCTTTAACTTTCTGGATCAGGAAGGAACGGCTGCCCATAATACTTATAAACGCGGATCAATTCGTGTGAACACTCAGTTTGATTCGGGTATACTTACAGTAGGTGAAAATATCTCGGTATCGTTGGATGAAAACATTGGAGGAATGCCGACTTCGGCAGGCGGCGAAGCGGGTTTCATCGGTAAAAATATTCTCAATCAGCCGGTGATTCCTGTCTTTGATATCGGTGGAAATTTCGCTTCAGGTAAAGCCGTAACGCTGGGAAATAATACGAATCCTCTTAAGGCAGCATTTACCGGAAGGAATTCTCCTACCACTAGTATGCAGATGTTCGGTAATGTATTCGGCCGTCTTGATCTGTTGGATAATAAAGTATTATTTACCTCAAGATTAGGATTTAATCTGGGAGAAACCTCAGGAAGAGGTTTTTCTGAGATGACACCGGAAAATTCCGAGCCATCGTTTGTCCAGGCCATCAATGAATTTAACAATGTTAACACCGAATGGACCTGGAGTAATACACTTAATTATGTTGAGACTTTTGCCGGAGAGCACAGTGTCAATATTATAGTCGGACAGGAAGCTAACAAACAGGTTTTCCGGGGTATGAGCGGCAGCATGAGCGGGCTGCTGAATACAGGTGTTGATGCCAGATATATTCAGGACCAGCTCGGTGATCCCGATACGAAAGATGTGAGCAGCTTTGGTTCTAAATCTTCACTGCTGTCCTTTTTCGGAAAAGTGGACTACGACTTTGCAGATCGATATTACCTGAGCGCTACACTGCGAAGAGACGGTTCCTCCCGGCTGGGACCCAATAACCAGTGGGGAACCTTTCCGGCTTTCAGCGCAGGCTGGAGGATATCCAATGAATCGTTCCTGGCCGATGATGATCTTTTTACGAACATTATGCTCAGGGCCGGATGGGGTATCACAGGAAACCAGCAGATACCCACAGGAAGAACCGTTAGTCAGTTTGGCGGTGGTACGGGTGATACTTTCTACAATATATCGGGAGACGGTTCCTCTTTTACTCAGGGATTCAGGCAGACGGTTATTGGTAATCCCGACCTGAAATGGGAAGAAAATGAATCCATAAATGTCGGATTGGATCTCGAACTTTATGACGGAAGATTCAGTTTTGCTCTGGATGTTTACCAGCGTGATACTGATAACCTGCTGTTTGCTCCCAATATTCCCGCAACGGCCGGAGTAGCCCAGCCACCGACGGTCAATATCGGCAAAATGACAAACACCGGTTTTGATCTGCAGCTCGGAACGCGGGGAACCATCGGCGAGGATCTCCTTTGGAGTGTAAATTTCAACGGTACTCACTACCGGAATGAAATCGTACGGATAGACGGGGAACAGGAATTCTTCTCCGGTCCGATATCAACACGATTCGGTAACCAGGTCCGTAATCAGGTTGGTCATCCTATCAGTGCTTTCTTCGGATTAGTCACGGATGGTTATTTTCAGAATGACACTGAAGTCAATCAACATGCCGAACAGGATGGTGCCGCACCGGGACGAATTCGATTCCAGGATCTGAATGGAGACGGAATAATTAATTCATCTGACCGGACGATAATCGGATCTCCTCATCCGGATTTCACTGGCGGGCTGGATCTTGGAGTCCGGTGGAGAAACTGGAGTTTCAACACCACCCTGTTCGCTTCGATCGGGAACGATATATGGGATGCCCAGAAAGAATTTTACGTCTTCCGTAATTTCAGTACCAATGTACGGAGGGACTTGCTGACCGATTCATGGACACCTGACAACCCGAATGCCAAATATCCACAGATAAACGAGAGTGATACCTTTAGCGGACAACAGCTCAGCGATTTTTATGTGGAGGACGGGTCCTATCTCAGGATGCAAAATCTTCAAATCGGGTTTAATGTTCCTACAGAATGGTTACCGGGATTCAGGAATATGAAAATCTTTGCCCAGGGTGAAAACCTGTTTACTATTACAGGTTATGATGGACTGGATCCCTCACTGCCTGCTGCGAATGATCAGTACAGGGGCATCGACCGGGGTTCTTATCCCAGTAGCAGAACAGTTAGTCTGGGCATTAACGCCACGTTTTAATATTAATTTTAAAAGGAATTGAAGATTATGAAAACTTTATTTAAGAAGTATAGATTTTTGTTTGGTATGGCTTTGATCCTTCTTGTGGCGGTCACAATATACAGTTGTGATGATTTTTTGACGTCACCACCACAAGGGTCATTGGATGAGAACACACTGGCAAATCAGAATGGAGTAGAAGGCTCTCTTATTGCCGCTTACAGAAACCTGGACTGGAATGAAGGTGTGGGCGGTGACTGGGGTGCCTCCGCCAGTAATTGGGTCTGGGGCAGCGTAACCAGCGATGATGCCTACAAAGGATCTGAAGCCGACGACCAGCCTCCGGTAACAGATGTCGAACTGTACAATTGGACTACCGGACAGGCCGACGACTATATAAACGATAAGTGGAGAGCCGTGTATGAAGGTGTCAACCGTGCCAATTCAACCATATCGCTTCTGACCACCCTGCAGGAGACAAATCCGGATGAAATACCTGCTCCCGATGCTGAAAGTATACGGGGTGAAGCCTTGTTTCTTCGTGCTCATTATCACTTTGAAGCCTGGCAGATGTGGGAAAATGTTCCCTATTACACAGAAGAGGATGAGGATTTCCGGAAACCGAATGTAGACGGTGCTACAGTAATCGGGAATATATTAAATGATCTCGATGAAGCTATTTCACTGCTGCCGGATTCGCCAAGAAGAGGAGAAAACGGAAGAGTGGATTCATGGGATGCCCGCGCGTACAAGGGAAGAGTCGAGGTTCATTCCGGCGACTATGCTGCGGGACTGGCAACTTTACGTGAAGTCAGAAACAGCGGCGAATTTGAACTGCAAGACAATTTCCACCAGGTATGGACCGGTTTCAGTGAATTTTACAACGGGCCGGAAACTATACTAGCCTACCAGGCATCTGCCAATGACGGGCAGCCCGACGGGAATAATGCGAATTATGGCAACCGCCTGAATTTCCCTCATTCCGGTAGTCCTTATGGCTGTTGTGGATTTCACCAGGGTACTCAAAACCTGGTCAATTTTTTCCAGGTCGATGGAAGTGGATTGCCGCTTGCTATGGCAAATCCGTCAGAAGCATTTGACGCTACTGCTTCGTGGAATTCCAGAGACGATGAGTTCGATGCCTCTCTAAATGATGTACCGGTAGATCCGAGACTCGACTGGACCGTCGGCAGAGACGGAGTACCATTTAAAGACAGGGGCCTGCATGAAGCGGGCTGGATCAGGCAGGAGTCGTTCGGCGGGCCTTACAGCGGGAAGAAAAATACCCATGAGGCTGCAAGCGATGCCGAGAGTAATGTAGGATGGGTACCTACCCAGCTTAACTCGGTGAACACTCATATCTATCGTTACGCTGACGCGCTCCTGTTATTAGCCGAAGCGGAAGTGGAAGCCGGTGATCTGGAAAATGCCAGGGAGATCGTCAATGAAATACGGGAACGTGCAGGGGTTGCCGCACAGGGTCCTGGAGATGAACGAAGTACGATCGCCGTAGATCCCGAGGATCCTTCTATTACATGGGCCGACTATGAAATCGGTACCTATGATATTCCGTGGGTCGATCAAGATTTTGCGCGGCAGGCTGTTCGTACCGAACGCCGGCTTGAATTGGCCATGGAAGGTCAGCGGTTCTTCGATTTAAAGCGCTGGGGAATTTTTATGGATGTTCTCAACCCTTATATTCAGGTTGAACAGGATAGAAGGAATTTCCTCAACGCAGCCGCAGAAGTTACAGCAAGATATCTTCGCTACCCGATTCCAACCGATCAAATCGAATTGAGCGAAGTTGAAGATGAAAGCAGATTAGAGCAGAATGACGGTTGGTAAGCAGGTAATTCTGTTTTAGCTAATCAAATACATCCCGGAAGGCGAATCTTTTCACAAGGTTTGCTTTTCGGGATTTTTAATTTTAAATAGATGTTACAGAAAAAAGTAAACTGCGGAATATTTTGTGATGCAATTTAAAAATTCAAAATGTAAAAGAAGCTGTCAGGTGTCAGTTTTAAGCTCTCAGTTTTTACATTTTGCATTTCATTTTTGCTTTCTTACTTACTTCCTGCTCGCTTTGTCCGCCTGCAATGAAACTTTTCAACCACTGCAGGAAAATAATAAATTTCATTTTGCCATCTATGGCTACCTGGATGCCGATGCGGATACTCAGTGGATTCGTGTGGGAACCGTTCGGCAGAGAATTAATGAGCCTCCTGACCCAAATGGAATCCGGGTAACACTGGAAGAACTGCAAAGCAGCGAAACCGTGGTTATGAACGATTCACTTTTTACCTCCCGAAATGTTCTCAATTACTGGACCACGATGGATATCAAACATGAACAAACCTACAAAATCACAGCGGAACATAGCGATGGAAAAACAAGTTGGGTAACTGTGACGACTCCAACGGAATTACCCACAATACCTAATATAACTTTAACCGAAGAAAATCCTATCTTTAACGATCCTCCGGGAGCCAGAATATATATCGATGGTGCTGTTGAACATATTGCCGATGTACAGTCCGTATGGTATGTCATTTTGAATCCTGAGACCGAAAATCGAAGGAGAATCTTTAGGTTTCCGTTACGGAACAATCTTATGCCTACTTTTTCTTTTTCTGGTGCTTATTCTACATTTGCAAATCATGCGAAAGAACGGGCTACGATTGGACAGAGTGTTGGAGATGCAGAAATATTAGTAGCAGCCAGGCAATTTTTTGTAGCTGCCGGCGGGCCGGAGTGGGATGACAGTCTCTCTTCCCTTAATGACTTCGAGTATTTTCTGAATGAAACAGCCTCGAATGTTGAGGATGGACTAGGTTATGTGGTGGGGATCGACACCAAATGGTTTCGGCAAAGGGAATGCCTCACGCATGAAAGTTCAAATATTGCTCCCTGTGAACCGGAAGAGCCTTATTGGAAATAATCTCAGAGTTGATCAGTACAATTGAAATATGGCATATTACAAGTTGGGAAGATAGTTGTCAGCAGTCAGTTATCAGAGTTCAGTTTCCGCACTTCATATTATATATTTGTCTTATTGTATATTTTCTGCTGACATTAACCGGCTGCGACGAAACATTCCAGTCCCTCCAGGACAATGAGAGGCATTCCTTTTTTATCTATGGTTACCTTGATGCCTCGGCCAATACGCAATGGGTGCGGGTAACGCCTGTGCGGATGCAGCTTAACCAGCCTCCCGTCAAACCGGAGATGCATGTAACCCTGGACCACCCGGAGAGCGGCAATACCTTGGTACTAAATGCAATATTCCCTATATCAGTTGTTTTGAGGATTAAGGAGTAAGTAGTATATTCATTTGGCCATTGCTATGTGGGCCTTTACAAGAAGATATCCATGGGATACCTCTGGTGAAAGAGGAATTGTTGGCCCCGTTGAAGGAACATCAGGTTGTCTGACAGGCATGACAGAGACCCACACACGTCAGGATGAGCGCAGTGGAGCCGAAACGAAGTTTCCAGGGAAGCCTTTGGCTGAAGTTTTGGTTAAGCTTTTATAATTATATATAAAACGGATGTCGGTATTGAAAAGTAAATTGCCAAAAAGTAAAAGTAGCTGTCCACAGCCAACGGTCAACAATAAGCACTCATTTTGCATATTTCATTTTTGCTTTCTCGCTTGCCTGTTTCTGGCTCTGTCCGCCTGCGATGAAACATTCCAGCCCCTCCAGGACAATGAGAGGCATTCCTTTTCTATCTATGGTTACCTTGATGCTTCGGCCGATACGCAATGGGTGCGGGTGACCCCTGTACGGGAGCAGCTTGAGCAATCGACCATCAAACCGCAGATGGAGGTTACCCTCAACCATCTGCAAAACGAAGGCACTACGGTAATGAATGACTCGCTTTTCCAGTTCCCCGATGGATTTCACATACTCAATGCCTGGACTACAACAGATATCGAACCCGGCCAAACCTACCGGCTGCAGGCAGAGCGGCCGGACGGTGGGGCAAGCAGTGTAACGGTTACTACACCAGATGATTTTCCTATGCCGCGCATGGAGGGGAGCAGATGCAATGTCAAACTGGTAATAGAAGGAGTGGAGCGTTTGGTGGATGTTCAATACAGGTGGCATGTCAGGATCAGCAGGCCCGGATTGGTATTTGAAACACTTTGGACGGTTCCCTTCAGAGACAGGATAAGCCGGGATTCTTCCGGCGAATTCAGTGTGTGGATAAGCATTCCGTTGGCTCGGGACCGGGTGGCGGAACGGTTGGAGACGTTTTCTGACAATATCACGGTTCAGGTGCTGGATAGTCATATTTTTGTGGCGGCTGCCGGACCGGAATGGATCGGTAACGAGGAGATTGAATCGCTTGATGACCTGGAGTATGCCCTGCCGGAAATTTTTTCAAATGTCGAGGGCGGTACCGGATTCGTAGTTGGAATTGTAAGTAAAACCATTCCGGACGATCAGTGTCCTTGATTAATAAATTTTAACTTATTGCATACCCTCCAGAAAAGTTATTATTTAGATAGTAACAATGAGCAGTGAACAATGAGCAGTGAGCTAATATAGATTATGCTGAAATTATTCAACGATTCCTGTAATTCTTATTTGTTAAGAAAAAGCTGTAAGGAATTGAGTTAAAGGGAGACTTACTAGTGAAGAATAACTTTAAATAAAGTTTCATACTATGAGTAAGGATAATGTACTTTACAATAAATCTTATAACTTTGCTATTCGAATTGTTAATGCGTATAAATATTTAAGCAAAGAAAAGAAGGAATTTATTTTATCTAAGCAACTTCTGAAAAGCGGGACCTCAATTGGCGCTAACGCAGCAGAAGCTAAAGGAGCAATTTCAAAAACAGATTTTTCGGCAAAAATTTCCATTTCATATAAAGAAAGCCTGGAGACAAAATTCTGGTTGAAATTACTAAAAGACACAGATTTTATTGACTGTAAAACCTTTACTGATATTTATAGAGAGGCAGATGAATTATCAAAAATCTGCTTTTCAATCCTCAAGACAACGCGCATAAATAATCAATAACAATTGCTCATTGCTCACTGTTCACTGTTCATTGACTACGTAACCCGCAACCCGCAACAATACATATGTCCCATAAAAGATTGCTAATACACACGCTTTTAATCATTCTGATCTGGATCTGTTTTACTCCCGCCGGAGCAACGGCTCAACAAGCTTCCCTGCAGGGCATTGTAACAGATCACACTACCGGGCAGCCGCTTGAGGGGGCAAATGCGGTTTTACAATCCATAGATGATGAGAAAATCATTCTCGGTGCGGCTGCCGACGGTGAAGGTTTTTATCATATCGGTTCAATCGAATCTGGTACCTGGAGTCTGCGAATCAGTTATATCGGCTATAATGCTTATGTAGATACTCTGGATTTCAATGAAGGTGACAGTCGTACAGTCAGTGTAGCTCTTGAAAGGGACGAAGCCATACTGGACGAGTTGGTTGTTGAACAGAGCGGAGGGGCCGCCATCAGAATAGAAGGAGCGCAGAGAATTTCTCCTGCTGAATTAGACCGGATTCCCAGTCCGGCGGCGGGCGATCTTGTAACATACCTTCAGACGCTGCCGGGAGTTGTATCGGCGGGAGACCGTGGAGGACAGTTTTTTATCCGGGGAGGGACACCGTCCCAGAATATGACTTTGGTAGATGGGGCACTTATTTTCCAGCCTGCGCATATCGTTGGTTTTTATTCGCCTTTCCCGGAAAACCTTGTAGCCGGAGCCGATTTTTATGCCGGGGGCTTCAGCCCCAGGTACACCGGCCGGCTTTCATCGGTACTGGATATTCAGATGCGGCATGGCAACCGGAACAACTATTCCGGGTCGGCAGCCATAAGTCCCTTCGCAGCCGAGATCATGGCCGAAGGACCGATCGATACCGGTGAATCTTCATGGATCTTATCTGTAAGAAATTCACTTATCGAACAGACCAGCACCTGGTATCCCATTGAAGAACAGCCGCTTAAATTTCAGAGCCTTTTTTTAAAGGGAAGCTATGTGGATAATGATACCCGTTGCTCTGGTATGATCATGAATACCTATGACAGGGGGCGAATGGATTTCCAGGCGGATGAAAGCATACAATGGAGAAATTTTGTGCTTGGTGGAAATTGTGTGGCGCTTCCCGAAGGATCAAGAGTTCTGATGGATACGAATGTCAGCCTTTCCCATTTTTCGAATTCGATAAGCGATGGAGGGCCGTTCGGTTTTTCTTCCGGTACTACTCGTCTTAACCTGGATCTGAACCTGCGGCAATACGCAAAACAAATACGGTTCGATTACGGAATATATACCAGGCTCAATTATTTTAGGTATGAACTGGGTGAGAAATTCGTTGGCCTGGATCGGGAAGAATCCTCACATTTTATTGCAGGTGCTTATGTTGAAACTACCATTCCGGCCGGGGAGCGACTTAATTTTCAGCCGGGTACGGCATTGTCACTGAGTTCGAGTGGTGTGGGTGGTTTCGGACTGAGTTTTGAACCGCGCTTACGTTTTTCATGGCAGCCCTTCGGAAATGAAACGGAAGAAGTAACCGGTGCCATTGGGATCTACCGGCAGTCGCTGGTGGGAATAAGTGATATGCGTGACCTCAGCGCAGTGTTTGTAGCCTGGACGACCACTCCGATCGGCAATTCCCAGATGGAGTCGATGCATGCCTCACTCGGCTGGCAGCAGACTCTTGGACAAGGGATTACATGGTCCGTGGAAGGTTTTTATAAGCGTATGAGTAACCTCCCGGTACCGGTGTGGAATACCATAGCCCGGTTTACCACCGATTTGGCACTGGCAGACGGAGATGTGTACGGCAGTGATCTTCGTTTTGAATATAATCGCGGCCGTTTTTACGGGCTGATAGGGTACGGGTACAGTCAAACCCTATACGAATCGGCACAGGATCATTTCAATATCTGGTTCGGAGAACCCATCCAGGAATACAATCCGCCACATGACAGAAGGCACCAGGTTAATGCACTCTTTAGCCTGGATATAGGTTCCTTTACGGCAGGAGTGAGATGGCAGCTCGGTTCCGGTACGCCCTTTACACGTCCGATGGGATTTGACGATTTGCTTGATTTCCGGGAACGCCTGCCCGAGGTGAAGTCGGACAGGGGTATCCGGCGCGTGATTCTCGATAAACCTTTTCAGGGTCGCATGCCGACAACACACCGTCTCGACGTGTCACTGGAACGCTCATTTCAAATTACTCAATCGGGGACAAACATAAACCTGCAGGCGGGTGCCATAAACTCGTATGATCAAACCAACATCTTCTATTTCGATGTTTTTACGCAACGGCGTATCGATCAATTGCCTCTTTTGCCTTATCTTACTGTTAAAATGGAGATAAATTGATGAGGGTAAGATGGAAAAAAAGCTTTCAGCGGTCAGCTTTCAGTATTCACGTATTGGATTTCATTTAGGTATTTTTACATGTTTGATTCTCATTATTTCCGGTTGCGGCGAGTCCTTCCAGCCTTTCCAGGAAAACGACAGGTATCCATTTTCAATCTTTGGCTATCTTGACGCCTCGGCCGACACACAATGGGTGCGTATTTCTCCGGCCCGGCAGGAGTTTAATACAGCGGCTGTTGCCCCGGATATCGAAGTTACACTTAAACACCTGAAAAGCGGCGAAACTGTGACTATGGATGATTCCCTTTTTGCTTCGGACAGTGCTTTTATATATCTCAATTTCCGGACAACAATGGACATTGAACTGGATGAAGCCTATCTGCTGAAAGTAGAGAGTCCGGACGGGGCTGCAAGCCGCGTTACCGTTACTGTCCCGGAGGAGTTGCCGACCCCGCGCCTGCGGAGAGAAACATCCCCTACACAACCCACTACATATTCATTATTTATTGATGATAGTGTGGATCATGTGGCCGATGTGCAAACAATATGGTATGTCCGTATTTATTCACCGGACTTCGAAGAGAGGAAGGTATTTTCATTTTACCACAGAAACAATGCAGAACGAATACCTACCTATGGCGGAGTATACAGCTTTTTCATCCAGCCCCATTTGGAGATGCAACGGATAATAGCTGAAAGTCAGGAATTTCTTCCACAGGATGGGAGTGGAGAGATTGAGGTATTGCACCGGCAGATCTATGTGGCTTCGGCAGGGCCGGAATGGAATGAAGAGATTGCTTCAATGGACGATTTTCTTTATGCAATTCCGGATGGTTTCTCGAATGTGGAAGACGGACTCGGTTATATGATTGGTATAGACAGTAAGATAATTCCATTTGAAAGCTGTCGTGACGATCAGGCTGAACTTATCTCATGTCCCGAAGAAGAGGCTTTCTGGTAGGGTAAATGTTGCGACCTTGTATAAGTAATGAGACCTCCAAGGTTTTGAAAGCCCTGGAGGTCTTTTTGGCACAATGAAATTTTTTTTCACTTCTGATAAACACCGTCATGTTCCGGCCCCATGTATTCCCCCCATTTTACAGGTAGGTCAACTTTAATGCTTGTTTCAATACGTTCAATCGTAAAAGATTTGAAAGAGTAAAAATTAAAAGCGTCATCCATATAGCTGTAAATGATATCGAGGTATCCATCACCGTCCAGATCAGTCAGCAGGGGCGTTGATCCCAGGTTCGATCCTGGTTTTTTCTCATGTAGCCGGTATATATCCCGGTTGTGGGGATCGTAAACCATCATTTCATTAACATAGATCTCCAGGGAAGAAAGACCGGTTTCCTGTTCTTCTTTTTTATTGATTACAACAAGGACTTCATCACGGCCGTCTTCGTTAAAATCAAAGGTTAGGGGAGAGGCATACTGAAATGTCCCGGCGGTATCTTTCGATATAACGGATCCGTCTTTACCGTCCAGGATAACCTGGTAGGCAAAGTCTATATCCGGCCAGATGCCATGTCCGTAGCTGACGAAAAAATCGATTGTATTGTCGCTGTTAAAGTTTCCCGGAGATGGTGTTGTATATCCTTCGAATTCATCGCCGATATCGGACTCCCACAGAAGTTTTTCGGTGGAACCGTCAAATGAAAGAATCTTTCCGTTTACAGAGTTTACTATGATATCTTTGATTCCATCTCCTGTAATGTCAGTTAATACCGGTGGGGAAATAAAACCTTTTCCTCTCCCGTCAGCAAGCACCGTTGCTTTAGACAGATTTTCCTGAAGCACACTTTCCAGACTGGTCTTGTAAAAATGGCCGTTTATGGTTTCACCTCCCGAACCAAAAAGAACGGACAACTCTCCATTTCCCTCAAAATCATGAACGAGCGGTGACATATATGTCTCTCTGCCATCAGGCACTTCAGCTTTAGCCAGTTCCATACCCGCTTTGGAGCTGATCACCATGAGACTGCCGGCGGGACGATCTGTTTCTTCGGGTGGAGCTTTTATAAAGCCCCCATACGCAATAAGAATATCTTCAATACCATCTCCGTCCTGATCGGGAATAAACTGGGGATTGTAAAAGTTTAGAATGGAGCGGTCGTTAACAATATCCATGGATTCATGATCAGGCATGAATTCCCAGAAAAGTTCTCCTGATTTTCCATTGATGGCATATAATATTCCCGTCCGTCCTCCGATGATGACGTCAGGCGTTTCGTCGTTGTTCAGATCCTTGAACACGGGAGAACCCACCACTTGATTTCTGGCCGGCACCGACCATAAGAGGGAGCCATCCTTTCCGTCCAGGGCAAATACTCCATGCTCGGTTGATGCGAATTCAGGTCCTCCGCCGCCCATCACAATATCGAGTATTCCGTCACTGTTCAGGTCGGCGGTCCCCGGAGAGGATGAAGATCCTATATCCGGTATTTTTTGTTCCCAATTATCAGGGATGAAGAACAGATCATTCTCGAATAAGGCAACAATACAAACAAGGATTATTACTACCCCCGCAGCGAATATTATTTTTCCTTTTCCCATACCGTTGGCTCTGGTTCAGCTAAACGTTTAATAATAGTAAGGCTATAAGCCCAAACAAAACGTAATTAAAATCCTGATAAATAATAGTTGCAAAGAAAAGTTTCACTTTGCACTTTTACTAGTTGTTAAAATATCTCAATATTACCGTTTGCAATAAAAAACATTTTGATGAAAGAACATGACAGGGACAGGCAGATACTATGGCTAATGGGACTGGTGTTAGCTCTCCTGACAGCAGCCTGTACTAAAAATGAGCCGCTATTTGAACGATTATCTGCCGAAGAGACGGGGGTGACGTTTTCGAATGAGATGGCGGAGAATGACACGCTGAATATTATCAATTATACAAATATATATAATGGTGGGGGAGTAGCCATTGCTGATTTTAATAATAATGGCCTGCAGGATATCTATTTTACCGGTCTTATGGTGGATAACGAGCTTTACCTGAACATGGGGGACTTTAAATTCGATAATGTTTCGGAAGAAGCGAATGTAGCTGCTGAGGGAACTTGGAGCTCGGGGGTGGCTGTAGTGGATATTAATAATGACGGTCTTATGGATATTTATGTTTGTGCCACAACTAATGACGAATCGAAACACCGCACCAATCTTTTTTACATTAACCAGGGCGTAAATGAGAATGACGTACCGGTATTCAGGGAGATGGCCGCCGAGTACAATGTTGCGGATACAGCCCACACCACTATGGCTACTTTTTTTGATTATGATAATGATGGAGATCTGGATCTGTTTTTGATGGTGAACCAGTTCAACAGAAATAATTCAATGCGCCGGGATGGCCCCCAAAGAATTCCGGATATAGGTGTAACAAAAGACATACTTTACAGAAATGAGGGAGTTGATTCTCTGGGACATCCATGGTTCCGGGAAGTCAGCGAAGAAGCTGGAATTTCAGAACCAGGTTATGGCCTGGGGTTGAATATTGCCGATATAAACCGCGACGGATCGAAAGATATTATCATTGCTAATGATTTTTTTACCAATGACTTACTTTATCTAAATGATGGGAACGGCAATTTTACGGATCAATCCGGACAGATTTTTAAACATACGGCTTATGCCGCCATGGGTAACGACGTGGCTGATCTTAATAACGATGGTTTCCCGGAAGTAGTGGTGGTGGATATGCGTCCCGAGGATAATGAGAGAAAGAAAAAAATGATCCGGGCTAATGATTATTCGGCTTATCTGAAAAACAAAAAAAATAATTATGATTCCCAGTTCGTAAGAAATGTCTTACAGGTTTATCAGGGTAAGAATCCTGAAACCGGTCAGCCGTTTTACAGTGATGTAGCTATCCATTCAGGTATAGCAGAAACAGACTGGAGCTGGGCTCCCCTGCTGATGGATTTTGACAATGACGGATGGCGGGATATCCTTATTACGAACGGTTTTCCAAAGGATATGACAGATAATGATTTTGAAGATTTGTTTCAGATGTATCCCCGCTATTTATCCATACAAGACTTGTTGGAGCAGTTACCTTCTGAAAAAGTCAGTAATTACATCTACCGAAATAAAGGGGAGGGGGATAACCACAGCTTGCGTTTTGAGGATGTAACCGAGAAGTGGGGTATGAAAATACCCTCCTTTTCCTATGGGGCCGCTCAGGCCGACTTCAATAATGACGGCAGTCTGGATCTGGTGGTAAACAATATTAATGATCCCGTATTTATTTTTCGAAATCGCCTGTCTGAAATACATCCCGAAGAAAATAATTATTTGAGAATCAGGTTCGAGGGAACGGGAGATAATACCATGGGACTGGGAGCACATGTCGAAATTGAGTATGGTGATGGAGAAAAGCAATATCAGGAATATACCACATACAGAGGGTATATATCCAGCGTGGAACCGGTTGTCCATTTTGGTCTGGGTAACAATACAATAGCAGATAAACTGACAGTGAACTGGCCCGGCGGCAAGAGCCAGGTGATCCGGAATGTCGAATCCAACCAGGAACTTACGGTGTATCAAAAGAACGCATCAGAAAAGGCGAACGAGGAATCGAATCCCCCCGACCGGCAAAAGAGTTTGTTTCAGAATATTACAGATGAGCTTTCTATCGATTATGTGCATGAAGAATGGGATTACAATGATTTCAATGTTCAGCCGCTGCTGCCACATAAACTGTCCCAATACGGACCGGGGCTGGCGGTTGGCGACGTAAACAGCAACGGATTAAACGATATTTATATATCCGGATCATTCGATCATAGAGGAGTATTCCTTATTCAGCAACAGGATGGAACGTTTTCAGAAGAAGATCTTCTTTTGGGGGATGACCGGGAAAACCGGGAAGAGGAACTGAGCAGCCTTTTTTTTGATGCCGATGGTGATGGCGACGACGATCTCTTTATAGTAAGCGGGAGCTATGAGCATCCCCGTGGAGACAAGGCGTACCAAGACCGGCTGTTTATAAATGAGGAGGGTAGATTCCGCCTGGTGAATGATGCTCTTCCGTCTTTTCTCTCAAGCGGTTCGGTGGTACGGGCAGCAGATTTTGACAGGGACGGAGACCTGGACTTGTTTGTAGCAGGACGGGTAAGCCCTCAACGGTATCCGGAACCGGTGGACAGCTATATCCTTGAGAATGTCTCAGACCACGGGGAGATACGTTTTCAAATTGCCAATAAGGAAGTAGCTCCTCTGCTTGATGAATTTGGGATGGTTTCTGATGCACTATGGACCGATTTTAATAACGACGGATGGGTCGATCTGATATTGGCGGGCGAATGGATGTCGCTCAGGTTTTTAAAAAATGATTCCGGCAGCTTTGTTGATGTAACTGACAGCACAGGTCTGGCTGATTATAAGGGCTGGTGGAACAGTCTGTGCGGTGGGGATTTCGATAATGATGGTGATATTGATTATATAGCCGGTAACATTGGAACAAATACCTATTTCCAGGCAGATGAGAAGTATCCGGTAAATATATATGCTTCCGATTTTGATAATAACGGCATGTTCGATGCGATTCCATCCATATACAGCAAAATGGAACGTGATGGCTACAGGGTTGAAGTTCCATATCACGGACTTGGAGACCTGACTAAACAGTTACCTGCTATCGGGGAAAAGTATGAAACCAATCATGCCTTTGCCCGGGTTACGATGGATGAAATTCTTTCACTATTTGAAACCAATAGCATATTGAATTACCAGGCTAACCATATGGAAACTTCTTTCATAGAAAATAGGGGGAACGGGAAATTTGTCATCACTCCGTTGCCTGATGAAGCACAGTGGGCGCCTGTTTATGGCTGTTTAGCAGAAGATGTGAATGGAGATGGGAATCTTGATGTGGTGTTAACCGGTAATGACCATGGCATGGAATTGTCGGTGAGCAGAGCGGATGCTCTGAACGGGCTGGTGCTGACCGGAGACGGAACGGGTGGTTTTGATGTGAAGAGTTTTGAAGAGAGCGGCTTTTTTGTGCCGGGGGATGCCAAGGCATTGGTAAAATTGAAAGGAGTAAATGATTCACCGCTGGTTGCAACGGCTCAAAACCGGGGACCTTTAAAACTTTTCCAAACGACACAGACCTCGAAAATTTTCCAGGCTGATGACATGGATCAATCTGCAGTCATACATTATGAAGATGGAAGCAGCCGCAAAGTTGAATTTTACTATGGTTCCTCTTTTTTATCCTCCTCCGGCCGTTTTATACTGATAAATGATAATGTGCAATCAATAGATATTACCGACTTCAGGCGGAATACAAGAACAGTTTCCTTTTCCGGGGATTTAGCATCTGACTAACCTGCATTTATATAACAGGTTACAGATATAATCTATCTCACCCTTTTTTTATCTCGTCCCGTAGCTCTGCTGCGGGACGTCGATGAATTATGAAAAGGCAATTGATTATACGCGGAGCTTTGCTCCGCAACATGCAGTTTAGTTGAAAAGTTGTCCCAACATTTTAAAAATAGCGCAGCTAACGGCAGCAGGGCGGTTGGTTTTTCCGTCACGGAGCAGAGCACTGACAGCAGTCGGGAAAGACACCGGGACGAGATAGGAATCGAAATTACTGCATTACAAATGATTTTTATCAATATTCTTTTTTAATTCCACATGCAGGAATAAAATTTTTTAATCTAACTTCTAAAATTATTATGGAAAGAAAAGTGAGAATGGGAATGGTCGGCGGTGGCAAAGGGGCTTTTATCGGAGAAGTCCATCGTAAAGCTGCCGCACTCGACGGGTATATCGAACTGGTGTGTGGAGCTTTCAGCAGCAGTCCTGAAAAATCAAAGGCTACCGGCAAAGAGCTGTTTCTCGACGAAGATCGTGCATACGGTTCGTTTGAGGAGATGATCAAGAAGGAGAAAGAATTTCCGGAAGGGGAAAGGATGGATTTTGTATCTATCGTCACTCCGAATCATTTGCATTTTCCACCGGCCAAACTGGCTTTGGAAAATGGATTCCACGTTGTATGTGACAAGCCAATGACGGTAAATCTGAAGGAAGCCAGGGAGCTGCAGTCACTGGTTGAGGATACCGGATTGCTGTTTGCACTGACGCACAATTATACCGGGTATCCGATGGTAAAACAGGCGCGCCAGATGGTTGAAGAGGGCGACCTGGGAGAAATCCGGAAGATTGTAGTAGAGTATCCGCAGGGATGGCTCGCCACCAAACTGGAGGAGGAAGGGAATAAACAGGCCTCGTGGCGTACCGATCCTGAGAAAGCAGGTCCGGCAGGAGCCATGGGAGATATCGGAACGCATGCCGAGAACCTGGCTGAATATGTAACCGGTTTGCAAATTTCCGAGCTGTGTGCCGACCTGAGTACCTTTGTAGAAGGCCGTCCATTGGATGACGACGGAAACGTATTATTGCGTTTTGAAAACGGTGCAAAAGGTGTGCTTCATGCTAGCCAGATAAGCGTGGGTGAAGAGAACTCGCTCAAAATTTATGTCTATGGAGAAAAAGGCGGGTTGGAATGGCATCAGGAAGAGCCAAATACGTTGTACGTCAAACACCAGGGACAACCTGAAGAAAAATATCGAACAGGAAATCCTTATATCGGTGAAAATGCGACACTAAACACCAGGCTTCCCGCAGGTCATCCCGAGGGTTTCATAGAAGCCTTTGCAAATGTTTACAGAAACTTTGCACAGGCACTGGGCAGCCGGTTAAGCGGAGAGAAACCCGCCCCTGAGCATCTGGATTTCCCAACAGTACACGACGGTGTGCGCGGCATCGCCTTTATCGATACGCTGATTGAATCCAATAAAAGCGATAAGAAGTGGACAAAATTTAAACAATAGATTGATGGTAAGTAATTTCTAGCCGCGGGAATTAACCCCCGCTCTAGTGATCAGGCTATCCCGGATAATATTCCAGAAGTGAATATTAAAGAATGATATATTTATCCGTGCAAATCCATAAAAATCGCATTATCCGTGTTCTATTTAACCAATCTTAATTTAAAATATCTATTCTTATGAAAGGTCCAGCAATATTTTTGGCCCAGTTTATGGGCGATGAAGAACCGTTTAATAATTTAAAATCAATCTGCGAATGGGCAGCCGGCCTGGGGTACGAAGGAGTTCAGATTCCCACCTGGGATCCGCGATGTGTTGATCTCGAAAAACTGGCTGAAAGCCAGACCTATGCTGATGAGATCAAGGGTGTTGTAAACGAAGCCGGTGTGGAAATCACGGAGTTGTCGACACACCTTCAGGGCCAGCTTGTGGCCGTACATCCAGCCTATGACAAATTGTTCGATGGTTTTGCCCCGGAGGAGTTACACGGTAAGCCCGATGAACGTACCGAATGGGCAATAAACCAGCTGGAATTGGCAGCCAAAGCCAGTCAGAATCTCGGCATTACCGAACATGTTAGTTTTTCCGGCGCACTTTTGTGGCATACGATGTATCCATGGCCTCAGCGTCCGGCGGGACTCGTGGAAGCCGGATTTGAAGAGCTGGCAAAACGATGGAAGCCGATCCTGGATGTCTTTGATGAAAACGGCGTGGATGTATGTTACGAATTACATCCCGGAGAAGATCTGCACGATGGAGTTACATTTGAAAAGTTTCTTGAGGTGACCGATAACCATCCCCGTGCGAATATTCTGTACGACCCCAGCCACTTTGTATTGCAGCAGCTTGATTACATTCAATTTATCGATATCTATCACGAACGCATTCGCATGTTCCATGTAAAGGATGCCGAATTCAATCCTACCGGCCGTTCCGGCGTGTATGGCGGCTATCAAAGCTGGGTAGATCGTCCCGGACGTTTCCGGTCGCTGGGTGATGGTGACGTAGATTTCAAAGCTATTTTCAGCAAGCTGGCTCAGTACGATTTCGAAGGCTGGCCCGTGCTGGAATGGGAGTGCTGCCTGAAACATCCCGAGCAGGGAGCCGCTGAAGGGGCACCCTTTATTGCCGAACATATTATTCAAAAAACAGAAAAAGCGTTCGACGATTTTGCCGGTGCCGGTGCTGATGATGAACTTAACCGGAAGGTGCTCGGATTGGATTGAAAATGCACACTTGCATTGTCATCCCGACCGGAAGTCCCGATGTTTTTTATCGGGGCTGTAGTGGAGGGATCTCATCCGCTGTAAAATAGCTGTCAATTTTAACAAAAGGCATGATTAGTTGCCCTTGCTGATAATGACGCCAGTGGGCTGTTAACAAAACTGGAAGTCCGGGGTTTTGCGGACTGAAACGTCCCGTAATTTTTTGAGTATGAGTTGGCTACAGAATACGAAATCATATTTAAGATATGTCTCTGCATTTAAATAAAAAGCTACTTTTCTTCAAAAGCCACTCATTACAAGTCCCCTTTAGGGGATTTAGGGGCAAAAAGGGGGTCAGAAGGATCGGACAAATTTTTTGCATTTTTTGCATAAACGGGATAAAAAATAAACTATAATTTTAGAAATAATCTGTTATTTTGATAGGTATTTTCTGGCGGATATAAAATATATAATGGTGCCTTTCTGCTAAGGATTAAATTAGTTTTATCTAAACAAGTGGTGCTTATAAATCCATACCTAAACTACAGGTTTATCTTGAATAAGAAGTCTTCAATCAAAGTGCGTTAATCTTATTAAAGCCTTTTCAATAACATGACTCAATCAGACAATTCTCCCAAATTGATGGTGCTGTTAAGTATCTTTACTCTGTGCTTTATGACCGTTCAGGCACAGGATGTCAAGCCTGAAGAAAGCGAGGTCTGGGAACCTGTGCCTCCGGTAGTTACTCCCGGCGATTTGCTCGGACTTGATCATCCGCCTTCCGATGCCATCGTATTATTTGACGGAGAGGATTTGTCCGAATGGCAAAAACCGCAATTCCGGGGTGAGCCTACAACAGCAGACGGAGTTGAGAAGATGTTTGAAAAGTGGGACGACAATTATGACCATGAAGAAGCCCAATGGAATATTTCCGACGGTGATTTAGTCGTGAATCCGGGCACCGGGGCTATTGAAACCAGGCAGAAGTTCGATAATTTTCAGCTTCATATTGAGTGGCTGGCACCGGTTGATGAAGGCAAAAGCGGGCAGGGATACAGTAATAGTGGCGTATTTCTAATGAGCTTGTATGAAATCCAGATTCTTAATTCGTTTGAAAATGAAACCTATTCCAATGGTCAGGCCGGAAGTATTTATAAACAGTACATACCGCTTGTTAATGCAAGCAGACCACCGGGAGAGTGGCAGGCTTATGATATTGTGTTTTCAGCGCCGGAATTTGATGAAGCGGGTAATCTGCAATCATCCGCCCGTGTGACTGCATTTCACAATGGAGTCCTGATTTTGAATAATGTGGAGTTAAAAGGCCCCACAGTTTATATCGATAAACCACGCTATGTGGCTCATCCCGATAAGATGCCGTTGAGATTGCAGGATCATGGCGATCTCGTCAGGTTTCGCAATATCTGGATTCGTCCGTTAGGTGATAATTAACATAAATTTCTATCAGGGATATCAGAGAATTTATATGCAAAAGCAACTTTTCAGAAATTCGTATTTAAAGCCGGCACTTCTGTTTGGTTTAGTAATAAGTCTCTTCTTTTTTCAAGGCTGTAATAAAGCAGAAGAAGAGCCGCTTGAAACCCTGCCGATGCAGCAGTTGAATCTGAATAATTTAGAGGCTTTTCAGCCGGTTGCCGAGAACTGGAGTATAGCCGGGGATGTGGAAAGCAACCGTAAGGAAGAACACGATCTGAGTGGTTTGGATGGTACGGGAATTTTGGTTAATCAACCCTCCGGTGAAAACAGCGATCATCTCTTTACGGCATGGTCACATGGAGATCTTGAACTCGAGCTGGACTTCCTGATGCCAAAAGGTTCGAATTCCGGAATTTACCTGATGGGGCGTTATGAACTGCAGTTATTTGACAGCTGGGGTGTAGAAAATCCCCAGTACAGTGATGTGGGAGGAATTTACCGGCGCAGTGTCGGAGATGAAGAGATTGAAGGCAGTGCTCCCCGGCTGAATGCAGCCAGGGCACCGGGATTGTGGCAGCATTATAAAATTTTGTTTAAAGCCCCGGAATTCAATCAGGCGGGCGAAAAAGTTGCCAATGCCAGATTCGAAGAGGTCTGGTTAAACGGCGCGCTGATCCAGGAGGATGTGGAAGTTACCGGCCCGACTATAGAGTCACATTTTCAGGACGAACAACCGGAAGGTCCGCTGATGATCCAGGGTGATCACGGCCCTGTGGCGATCCGGAATATCACCTATAAAAGATACGACAAAAAACAGATAGGCCTCAATGGTCTGAGGTACGGTTATTACGCCGGGGAGTTTGAAGAGTTTCCAGACTTCAGTTCATCGGAAGCCGATGAGGCCGGTTCAACCGACTCGCTCGCTGGAAATGTAGTAAACCGCGACGACCGTTACGCACTCCTATATACAGGTACACTCGAGGCGCCGAACAGCGGAACATATCTGTTCAAGCTTCAAAATGCCGGTACAGTTCGCTTGCTTATCGATGATGAAGTTGTATTTGATCAGGATCGTCCCTTTAGGATGCATGAGCTTGAGTCGGAAACCCTTGATCTGGAAAGCGGCGAACACAGCTTCAGACTGGAATATCTTAACCATCCCAATAACTGGTACCGCGGCCTTTCACTTTTTGCAGAAGGTCCGCAACTCCGGCTTCAAAAACTTCATGCTTCCTCTTCGGTACCGGGAGGCGGAAGAGAATTGCCAGACTTGCTGGTGGAAGTTGACGACAGAGTAAAAGTTCTTCGTTCTTTTGCAAATCACAAGGATTCAAAACGAACACATGTGGTGAATGTAGGTTCGCCTGACGGAATCAACTACAGTTACGATTTGGGTCAGGCAGCTCTTTTACACGCCTGGGAGGGGCCTTATATTAATGCAAATGAAATGTGGATTGACAGGGGAGAACCCCAGATAGCAAAACCGGCAGGTCCCCCGGTAAGCTTTGACGGAAAACCTGTACTGGCAAAATTAAACAACAGTAACGCAGTCTGGCCGGATTCTATAGCCCGTGACCAATTAGAGGTGGAGGGGTATAATATAACGGAAGATGGTTGGCCGGCATTCAAATATACACTGGAGGATATAAGTATTGAAGATACCTTTGAGGGATATCCGAAGAACAGACGGTTATTGCGAACCCTTACCTTTAAAACGCCCGATAGCCGGGATGATATCTGGGTTAAGCTGGCTTCCGGTAATAAGATTGTCAAAAACGATGATGAATATGCTATAGATGACAGAGCATATTATCTGAGGGTTGTTGATACGGGTGGAATTGATCCCCAAATAGTTATTACCGCAGGCAGGCACGACCTTCGCATTCCGATTGCAAACGGCGATGAAGAAATAGTTTTACAATATGAAATTATCTGGTAAGCATTAATGGATTTTCCCAAAATGATAAAGAATATGAAATACTGTATATCTAAGCTTTGCCAACTGAGTAAACCCGCGATCGCAGGTTTCCGTTTTTCTCTGCCGGGAGGAGTAATAATCCTGCTTATGTTGCTGCCTGTTATCAGTTTTGCTCAGACGAATATTCCGACTGAATCAGATTATTACGAAATAGTTGACATTCCTGTACCTGATGATATTATTCTGGAAGTTGGGGGAATGGATCTGTTGCCGGACGGAAGTTTAGCCGTATGTACCCGCCGTGGGGAAGTCTGGATAATTGAAAATCCTTACCAGAGTAATGGTAATCCTCCGGAATACCGGCTTTTTGCCGAGGGATTGCATGAACCACTCGGTCTCACTTACAGTGATGAGGCCGTATATGTTACACAGCGACCAGAAATAACCCGTCTGAGGGATTCCGATGGAGATGGATTGGCAGACGAGTATAAAACGATATGGAATCGCCCTCTTTCAGGGAATTATCATGAATATTTTTACGGGCCGCTTTTCCTGCCGAACGGCGATATGCTGGTTACCGTAAATCTGGCCTGGATCGGACACGGAGCAAGTTTGTCTGAATGGGATGGATGGCTGTTGCAGGTTTCTCCTGATGGTGAAGTTGAACCGGTGGCAACAGGATTGCGCTCACCCGCCGCGTTCGGCTTTAACGCCGATGGTGATCTTTTTTATGCTGAAAACCAGGGCGACTGGGTTGGATCGGGCAATATAACTCATTTGGAACAAGGTGATTTCGCTGGTAATCCGGAGGGTTTGCGCTGGTCTCATATGACCGGATCGCCTGTTTCACTGAAACTTGATGATATTCCTGATTCCGGAGAGCCGATGCATGAGGTGGCAAAAAATATTCCGGAACTTAAAACACCTTCTGTATGGTTTCCGCACGGGGTGATGGGTATCTCAACATCCGGCATTCTGCTGGACGATACCGGGGGAGAATTCGGACCTTTCGAAAACCAGCTTTTTGTCGGCGACCAGGGACAAAGTAAAATAATGAGAGTTTTCCAGGAAAAGGTAAAAGGTGAATACCAGGGTGTGGTGTTTCCTTTCGTTGAGGGTTTTGAATCGGGAGTACTTCGCATGAGCTGGGGCAGTGATAATTCCATGTTTGTGGGTCAGACCGCCCGCGGCTGGTCTGCTATGGGGGGTGAACCCTATGGTCTGGAACAGGTTGTCTGGAGCGGAGAAACACCTTTTGAGATCCGGGAGATTTATGCCAAACCCGATGGTTTCGAACTTACCTTTACAAAGCCGGTCGACAGGGAATCTGCAGCCGATCCCTCTTCTTATGAAATTTCCGGTTTCACTTATCACTATCACTCTACCTATGGCAGCGATATTCTCAACCAGGAAGATGTACCGGTAACCCATGTCGAGATAAGAGAAGACGGCCTCTCTGCCCGGCTTGTAGTCAATAATATTCGTGAAGGATATGTTCACGAAATAAAAGCTGAGGGTGTAAGACAGGCTGAAACAAATTATCCGCTGCTCCATTCTGTCGGATATTACACCATGAAAAATATACCCGAAGGCGACAAGCTGAATGTCCAGGGTACCATTTCACCATCTGAAACCACCGGGGAGGAAGGAGCAGCCGGTACTGAAAACAGGAAACATCAGACTGAGCAGCCCGCTTCATGGAGCAACGGACCCGACACTGTAATTACTATAAATGCCGCCGCGGCGATGACTTTTGATGTGACCGATTTTGAAGTGAAAGCCGGCAGCAGGGTGAGAATTGTTTTTAATAATCCCACCGATCTTTTGCATAACCTGCTGATTGTAGAACCGGGGAGGCTGGAAACAGTCGCACAAAATGCACTGAACATGGGTCTGGACGGACCCAAGCTCGATTACGTCCCGCAATCCGACAATGTGCTGTTCTATACAAGTCTGCTCGAAGTCGGTGAATCAGAATCGATCTATTTTACTGCTCCTGAGCAACCGGATGATTATCCCTACGTATGTACCTTCCCGGGACACTGGCGAACAATGCAGGGGACGATGAGAGTGATGGATTAGGCAAATGACGAATGGGAGGAATTTAATTGGTTTAGACTGGTCGGTCTAACCTGTATTAAATAAATTTTAGCAACATTTTCATCTCCTTGTATAAAGAGAAAAAAAAATTTCATACTTGTTAAAAAAATTTGCTTCTTTGAAAAAAAGGGGCAATTATAAAGCTGGAAATAGCTTGTATTTGTTAATGCCTTTTTTAGGTAGTGACTGGCGATAGGGATAACTCAATTGATGCAACAGAATCACATTTTGTTGAAGTAATAGAGCCCGTCGATAATTCGAGCGATTTGACTTTATAAGTAAATAATAACCAAAGGGGAATACTATGATTACGAATGCGATACGGAGATTTAGCTTTCTGCTTAATTCCGGCCCTTCTAAAAGAAAATTGCAATATATCAGCAGTGGAATATCTTCAATGATTATCCGCCTGAATATTGTAGCTTTTTTAGTTTTAGGACTTGGATTAATAACTGAGACATACGCTCAGAGCAGTATAGAAGTAACAGGTCAGGTGACAGATGCCGCCGACGGGCAGGCATTGCCAGGCGTGAATGTTATTGTAAAAAGCTCACCTACAACCGGTACTTCCACAAACAGTAACGGTGCATATTCTTTAACAGTGCCGGAACAGGATACACTGGTATTTTCCTTTGTCGGATATCTGACTCAGGAAGTTCCGGTAGATGGCCGATCAACTATTGATGTTGAAATGGCCTCTGATGTCCAGGCATTGGATGATGTTGTTGTGGTTGGATATGGTACCCAGGAAAGAAAACAGGTAACCGGTTCGATCTCCAGTGTAAATTCGGAAGATTTTAATAAAGGGGATGTGAATAACCCGGCGGAACTTATACAGGGAAAAGTACCGGGTCTGAATATATCAAGTCCGGGCTCCAATCCTAATGAGACTCCTACACTCCGTTTGCGGGGCATTTCCAGCTTCGGAAATACGCAACCATTGGTAGTTGTGGATGGTATAGTAGGAGCCAGCATGCAGAATATCGATCCCAATGACATTGAATCGATTGATGTTTTGAAAGATGCATCTGCGGCAGCTATCTACGGTACCCGGGGAGGGGCCGGTGTTATTGCCATTACCACAAAAACAGGTCAATCAGGACAAACTTCAGTGAATTATTCAGGTTCTTTCAGTACTACCGGTGTTGAAAATAAAATTGATGTATTGAGTGCTGATCAATTCAGGGAGTTGGGAAATATTACCAATTTTGAAATAAATGATTTTGGAGATGATACTGATTGGTTCGACGAAATCACCCAGAATAGTTATACACAAATTCACAATCTGTCGATCGCCGGTGGAAATGAAACCACCACCTACCGGGTCTCAGGTAATTTCAGAGATAATCAGGGGCTGTTGCGAACAACGGGATTCAATCAGACCAGCGGGCGGTTAAATCTCAGTCACCAGGCACTTAACGATAAACTTACGTTGACCTTTGATCTGGGCATCACGGACCGTGAAGAAGATCGCGGGTTTAATAATGCATTTCAATATGCGGTAACATTTAACCCTACAGCTCCTGTAACAGCTTCCGGATTTGAAACTACAGGTGGCTTTAGAGAAATAGATGCCTTTGATATGTTTAATCCCGTTGCAATTCTTGAAACAGCAGAGGATGTCAGGGAGAATAAAAGATTGAACACTGCTTTAAAAGCAGATTATGCATTTGATGATTTCGTTCCCGGGTTAAGTGCCTCAGCTTTTTATTCGCTGCAAACGTTCTCCGGTACCCGAAATGCTTTTTGGGCCAGAACGAATAAGTTTACCGGAGGAGCAACGAACTCCTCATTGGGACGCGGACGTGCAGAGCGGGAGGCAAATGATAACAGGGCAGAACAGTTTGATATTACGTTGAACTATCTGACCACTGTTTCGGAAAACTTAAATCTTGAAGTTCTGGGCGGATATTCCTATTCAGATTTTGAGGAAGAAAGAACATTTGTCGGCGGCGGTGATTTTATATCAGACGCCACCGGCCCGCATAACCTTGGTTTTATCCAGGATTTTGACAATGGTCTTGGTGATCTCTCCAGCTTTAGAAATGAGAACAAGCTGATAGCAGGCTTCGGACGAGCTAATCTGAACTGGGATGATACATTCTTCCTGAATGGAACGATTCGCAGGGAAGGTTCTTCAAGATTTGGTGCAAATAACCGGTGGGGAACATTTTGGTCAACAGGTGCAGGCCTTGAGGTACTGAATCTTGTAGAAGTTGACTTTTTGGACCGCTTGAGACTGCGCGGCAGTTTTGGCATAACCGGACAGGATGCTCCGTTTGACGGAATCTCCCGTCTGCGATTTGCTCCCAGAGGAAACTTCTTTGTAGGCGGAAGATTTGTACAGAGCTTCGGCCCGATCAGTAATGATAATCCGGATTTAAAATGGCAGGAAACCAGCGAGTCCAATATTGGTCTGGATTTTGCATTACTTGATGAACGACTTACCGGTACCGTCGAATACTACCAGAAAAATACAGACGATCTCATCCTTGAGATGGAAGTTCCGGTTCCACCGAATCTTTTCCCCACCTCATGGTTAAATGTTGGTGAGATTGAGAGTAAAGGATTTGAAGCTACCCTGCAATATGATGTAGTTCGCAGTGCCGATGTTGCCTGGAATACCGGGTTTACGTTTTCAACCTTTGATATACGGTTGGTTGAATTTGAATCTGAAAATGCCCGCTTTTTGGCCAATGTCGGTTCTCCGGGGCAAAATAACACTCAGCAGGTTCGTGTAAAAGCGGGAGAACCGCTGGGACAGATCTGGGGGCCGAGATTTGCTGAAATAGGCAATGACGGTCGATGGTTGTTTTTTGATTCTGACGGAAGTTTAATTACAAGTGATGAGATTTCCAGGGAAGATGAAGCGGTAATCGGCAACGGTATTCCTGATTTTGAATTGGGATGGACAAACTCAGTTAACTACAAGAACTGGGATGCCAGCGTTTTCTTACGTGGTGTCTATGGGCACGACCTGGTTAACAGTGCCCGGGTATTCTTTGAAAATCCGGCCAATATCACTACATATAATGTAACTACTTCAGCTTTTGATGTGGCCAATCTGGAATCTACCCCGGCATATTCAAGCTTCCATGTAGAAGATGCTACTTTCCTGAGGTTAGAAAATCTGTCAATTGGCTATAATGTTTCATTACCGGCCGAAAGTCCTGTTAACAGGCTCAGGTTATCTGTAACCGGGCGAAACCTGTTTACTCTCACGGGCTATGAAGGAATTGATCCGGAGGTGAGATGGGTCGATTCAGGGGATTTTGATAATCCCTTGTCTCCGGGCATCGAACGACGTGATACCTGGTATACAGCTCGTTCTATCACATTCGGAGTAAATCTCGATTTCTAAAATAATTTTTAAAATTATCATGGACAGACAAATGAAAATATATAATAAACGCATTCTGACATGGATTCTGTTGGTGCCTGCCCTGTTGATCGGGTCCTGCACTGATTTAACCGAAAGCATTAATAATGAGGCAACGGCTGACCAGTTCTTCCAGACAGATGAAGAATTTATCTCCGCACTGGGTGATGCCTACGGTGCTCTCGGTCAATATGGTGGTAACTGGGCGGTAACAGCTATAAATGAGGTGACCTCCGATGAAATCGTAGTTGGCCATAAAGGTGCTGACTGGGAAGATGGCGGTGTTTGGATTCGCCTGCACCGGCATACATTTACACCTTCTGATGATGTTATAAATAACACATGGAACGAGTTTTTCAGAGGTGTTGCCAATGCCAACAGGCTGATTTTTCAATTCGAATCGGTTGTTGAATCGGGCGATGTGAGTGAAGAAAATGCAGCTGCATTTATTGCTGAATTAAAAGCACTCAGGGCTTTTTACTACTATATGTTACTGGACAATTTCGGTAATGTACCTATTGTAACCAGCTTTGAGCAAAGTCCTGATGAAACTGCTCAACCCAGCAGTGACTTTGATGATGGACGTCAGCAGGTATTCGATTTTGTAGAAAGCGAGCTGTTGGAAGTTCTTGATCTTGTGGATGAAGATGTAGGGGCAACGGTCGGACGTGTGAACAAGTGGGTTGTTCATATGACGCTCGCCAAGTTGTATCTGAATGCCGAAGTCTATACCGGCACTCCACACTGGGATGAGGTAGTTACACATACTAATGCGATTATCGATTCTGGTAATTTCAGTTTAACCGGTAATTACTTTGATAATTTCTCTGTTGATAACACAGGTTCACCTGAGCATATCTTTACTATTCCCTTTGATGAGGTATTTCTCCCCGGCTTTAATCTGCATATGATGACGAATCATATCCTGAGTCAGCCGGCTTTCAATTTTGGCGAGCAACCCTGGAACGGATTCCAAACCGTAACCGAGTTTTATGGCTCATATATCGATCCGGATTCAAATCCGGGTCCGCAGGGTGATGTCGTAGGATTGGATCCCGAAGGTTCTACTGTAACAGGAACCCAGGATGAACGTCTGGGCAATTTCCTTGCCGGGCCGCTACTGGACCTGCAGGGTAACCAGATTGAAGATGAGGGTGCTGAATCCAGTGATCCAAACGGACCACCGATTACGCATACACCATACTTGAATGAACTCACGCCGGGTAACTGGAGACAGTCAGGTGCTCGTATTGCCAAGTACGCCATGGAAATAGGCCTGAGCGGTGGTGATATGAATAATGACTTTGTCATATACAGATACGCAGATGTCCTTCTTATGAAGGCAGAAGCCCTCTGGAGACTGAATCCCGGAGATGCGACCGCATTAATGCTGGTTAACCAGATAAGAGAACGTGCCGGGGTTGATGCTTTTGCCACTCTCGATGCGGATAAACTGTTTGACGAACGCGGACGTGAACTATTCTGGGAAATTACACGCCGTCAGGATCAGATCCGTTTCGCGGGTGAAACTGAAGAAACACGTTTTAATGATGAGTGGTGGGAAAAAGACGTATCAGGTACCCACAGAAATGTCTTTCCTGTACCCGATAATCAGTTGGAATCAAATACAAATCTGGTGCAAAATCCGGGATACTGATAAAACAGCATAAAGTTATAAAGGGAAGTATATGGCAACATATGCTTCCCTTTTTTTATATCTGATAATTATGGCAATTTTCCTCGCCCGGTGACTGGTTTTGTCAATATAATTTTGGATGAAAATGAATTGATTTTTTTACAAATATATCGAGTTCTTTATCTTTTCATGATAAGTTTTAGAAAAACCTGAATCATATTCATAACGATTCAACTGTTTCAGGAATTAAACCGCAGATTTTCGTCGAAATATTAAAAATTTAAATACATAGCTCCGGAATGATAAAAAGCTCTTTTTTTTCAAAAAGCGCTTACCCGCTTTCTTTAATGATGATCTTTCTTGCATTGCTTTCTTGCGAAACCAAATCAGAATATGAACAGCTGGTTGAAAGGGAGTTGAATAAGGGGGAAAGGCATGACAGCCTTTTTTTGGGATATGAATTTGGGATGAAAGATGAAGAGTTTTTAGAGCATAGCTGGGAATTGAACCAGCAGAAAATAGTAACGGGGGGATCCCAGGTTGAATACGAAATGGATGATTTATCTGCTCCGGCCAAAATGGTTTTCTACCCTGACTTTTATGAGAAACGTATCTACCGGATGCCTGTTGAAATTTCATTTAAATCCTGGGCACCGTGGAATCGTGAACTGCATTCTGACAGTCTTGTTAAAGAACTGGTGGATTTGTACAGTGATATATACGGACCGGGTTTTATTAAAACTTCCCATCCGGAAACAGGTAAAGAGGCATGGATTAAAATTGACGGCAACAGGAGAATTTCAATTTATCGGCAAGATGTAATGAAAGCCCGTGTTGAATTTATGGATTTATCGGTAAAACGCGACCCGTAAATCCTCTAATGGGGATTTGATACATGAGGCTTGTTAATAAAATGATAAGTAGATTATAAAAGTTGAAGCTCTTATATAAAAGGCATTGTCAATGGAAGAGGCCATACGAAGGGGTAGAGTTTCGGTACGAGCGGACGCTCGCACCAGGTGGTAAAATTTTTAATACTGGCGCAAGCGTCCGCTTGTGCCGTTAACTGCGGACCGCTCCCTTCCTCGTCCCGGTGCTCTGCCCCGGGGCGTTGGTGCGGGCCACTCTGCTACCGGTAAATGTGGAGCAGAGCACCTCCTGACAGCAGTCGGGATTTGCAGAGAACAGCGAAATAGGTTGGAATAATTAATAGCAGATGTTACACATAATGAACACCCGCGGGGGTTGGAAATTTTTGAAAAAATACCTTTCAGATCAGTTTTACATTTTTCTGGCAATTATATTCTCTATTTCGATTTTTGGATGCCAATCGGAAGATTCTTCTAAAAGATTTCAGCTGATATCACCAAAACAGAGTGGAATTGACTTCTCTAATGATCTTCAGGAAACTGCCGATTTTAACTTTCTAAATTACCTGTACTTTTATGATGGAGGAGGAGTTTCGATTGGTGATATCAACAACGACGGTTTTCCAGATCTGTATTTTACGGCAAATATGTTGCCAAACCGTCTGTATCTGAATAAGGGCAATTTTGAGTTCTCAGATATCACTGAATCGGCCGGTGTGGGCGGGGATGGTGACTATACAAGCGGGGCCACCATGGCTGACGTCAATGGTGACGGGCTGCTGGACATCTATGTCTCCAACGTTAATTATCTTTCTAAAGAAGGACGTAACCAGCTGTTCATAAACAATGGGGACTCTACTTTCACTGAACAGGCTTCTGAATACGGACTTGATTTCAAAGGGTATTCCAAACATGCAACATTTTTCGATTATGACGACGACGGGGACCTGGATTTATACCTGCTGAATCATGCCATACATTCAGAAAATACGTATACCAGAGCCGAAAACAGGACCAGGATTGATTCTCTTGCGGGAGACCGGTTATATAAAAATGACAACGGCCGGTTTATTAATGTCTCACAGGAGGCCGGTATCTACAGCAGTCCGATGGGTTATGGTCTGGCTGTAACTGTCGGCGATATAAACCTCGACGGCTGTCCTGATATTTATGTATCCAATGATTTCCACGAGAATGATTATCTGTATCGTAACAACTGTGACGGCACGTTTAATGAAGTACTTGAGGATGCTACAGGACATACAAGCCGGGCCAGTATGGGCAATGATATTGCGGATATCAACAATGATCTGCGTCCGGATATTTTTGTTCTCGACATGTTACCGTATGATGAGAATATCCTGAAGACGTCCAGCAGCATTGAGACTTACCAGGTATTTAAAATTCAGCGCGATATGGGATACCATCCACAGTATACCCGAAACACACTGCAGCTGAACATGGGGTCCGGCCAGGATGGAAATTCTCTTTTTTCCGAAATTGGTCAGTATGCCGGTGTACATGCTACCGATTGGAGCTGGGCTTCCCTGTTACTGGATATAAATAACAACGGGTTGAAAGATCTGGTAATCACAAATGGCATCTACAGGCGTCCTAATGATCTGGGCTACCTGGCCCGGGTTGGTTCCGACAATGTACAGGAATCCCTAAACAGGGGTATTAATTCCGAAAACATGTCGCTGGTCGAACTGATGCCTCATGTAAAGATCCCGAACTTTGTTTTCTCCAACAACGGGGATTTAACCTTCTCAAAAATGAATTCCAGGTGGGGATTCTCAGAAGAGAGCTATTCCAGCGGAATGGCTTATGCTGATCTCAATAACGACGGAGATCTTGATCTTGTTATCAATAACGTTAATTCTCCTGCTTCAGTTTACAGAAATATGACCCGCGAAAGAAACGAGGGAAATTACCTGAAAATTAACCTGCAGGGAAAAGGAAAAAATACAGCCGGTATAGGCAGTAAAATCTTGGTCTGGACCGATGATCATTCCCAGATCTATGAACAGTTCCTGACACGCGGTTTTCTCTCATCTGTGGAACCTGCTGTCATTGTAGGTCTGGATACATTAAATACAGCAGATTCTCTTACTGTTGTATGGCCGGATAAAAGTTACCAGACATTAACAAAGGTTCAGGCAAATCAAACGCTGATCATTGATCAGCAAGATGCAACCGGTCGGTTCTCTTTTGATGATATGTCAGGTGCGAATTATTCCGAAACCTATTTCACGGATGTTACCGGTGAGGAAGATATAAGCTTTCGACATCAGGAAAATAGTTTTACAGACTTTGACCGGCAGATTTTAATGCCGCATATGTTATCTGCCGAAGGTCCGCGGATAGCCACAGGCGACGTGAATGGAGACGGAATGGATGATTTTTATATAGGCGGCGCAAAATACCAGAGTGGCAATTTATTTGTTCAGCAAAAGGATGGATCATTCACGAAAACGAATGACCTGACCTTCAGGCAGGATGCAGAATATGAGGATGTAGATGCCATATTTTTTGATGCGAATGGCAACGGAGCTCAGGACCTTTATGTGGTAAGTGGTGGCAACGAGTATACTTCGGGATCCGGGAGATTTGAGGATCGAATCTATTTTAACGACGGGGATGGTAATTTTGCACGCATTTATAATGCTCTGCCTCAAATATTTGAAAATGGATCAACAGTTACCGCTGCTGATTATAATAACGATGGTTCTACAGATCTTTTCATTGGCAACAGATCGGTGCCTCAGCAGTATGGAGTAACACCATATAGTTATTTACTGGAAAATACAGGGGAGGGGCAATTCCGTGAAGTTACCGGAAGGGATGCTCCTGATCTCACTGATATTGGTATGGTCACAGATGCTGTTTGGGAAGATATCAACGGCAACGGATATTCTGATTTAATTGTGGTAGGTGAGTGGATGCCGATCACGATATTTGAGAATGGGGGCGGAAAACTGAAAAGATCTGCAAAACCAGGACTGAAAGCAACCGATGGCTGGTGGAACAGGCTTAAATCCGGTGATTTTGATGGTGACGGTGATACAGATTTTATTGCAGGCAATGTGGGATTAAATACCTTTTTTCATGCTTCCGAAGATCAACCGCTGGTAATGTATTTGAAGGATTTTAATGAGGATGGCAAACTTGATCCTGTCATCGGTTATACTAAAATAGATGGCGAATATCCTGTAGCAGCCAGGGATGAGTTTTTACTGCCGTTCAAATTTTTACGATCAAAGTTTCCTGCCTACCGGGATTATGCCGGATCTACTATACAGGAGATTTTCGGTAATAATCTCGATGATGCTGAGAAAAAAGAAATCTACATGATGCGGAGTGTTCTTCTGAATAATCTGGGAGATGGCAATTTCAGCGTTGAACCCTTGCCGGATAAAGCCCAATTTGCACCGATCCGGGCAATTGAAGCAGCTGACTTTAACAGTGATGGAAACTTGGATCTGTTAGTTGCCGGAAATTTTCATCCCGTCAAACCGGCATTTGGTGGACGTTATGATGCCAGCTACGGGTGGTTTCTGAAAGGAATTGGGGACGGTGACTTTACTACTGTTGAACCCGGAAAGAGCGGCTTTATAGTAAAAGGACAGGTCCGGGATATCGGCATAATTTCTAAATCTGATAGCACATCTTTAATTCTGACAGCAATAAATGATAAAGCTCTTAAATTATTTATTGATAAAAAAAGCCCCGGAAACAAAGAATAATGCCTTTCTTAATAATTTTTTGTCATTAAAGCATTTTTAGGGCTACATCATCAAACCCACAAGATTTCTCGACTCCGTTTCGGAAAACCCACCGAAACTATGCTCGAAATGACGCCGGGGGTGGGGTTGTGGCAGTTAATAAAAAACTATCTATAGTGTCATCCCGACCGGAAGTTCCGATGCTTTTTATCGGGACTAGAGTGGAGGGATCTCATCCGTTCTGAAATAGCAGCCACTTTAACAAAAGGTTTGGATAATTGCCCTTGCAGAGTACGCATATGATTATGGTTAGTTGCCTCTGCGTAGCGCAGGCAGGCGTACCTATCATTAATTTCTCTGCACAAATTCTCTACGAACGAACTTGGAGCAAGAACTTTGCCCTGTCAAAATGTGCATTATAAAAAGCATTATTAATTAAATTTTATGATTGAAAAAATAAACGTTTATATGTTAATTTGTGTTAATCACATAACACAATATCATCAAATACTGATGGTATATTGCTTTTTGGGTTTTTATTAAGTTTTTAAAATTTATTGATCATCAAGTAAAAAAGTATCTAACTGGTTTTTTTCCGGGTGGCTTGCCGCCCGGAACTATCTAAAAGAAGAAGAGACCTCAACAGTTGTTGAAATGTTTCTTTTACAATAAAACTAAAAATCGAGGGGAAACATTTATGATTAGATCGATACAGTTAATACGAAAAGAGCTGCCATCTTATACAGAACTAATCAAAAGAATAGTGCTGTATAGTTTTGCGGCTTTATTGGTTTTAGGCTTCAGTTTTAATGAAGCACAGGCACAGCAGACCGAAATAAGTGGTACAGTTACCGATGCTGAGGATGGATCACCGTTACCGAGCGTAAATATTACTGTTCAGGGAACAACTATCGGTACTTCAACCGATCTTAATGGACAATACAGTCTGGAAGTACCGGCTGATGCTGACTCACTGGTGTATTCATTTGTCGGCTATTTAAGCATAACGGAGCCGATAGATGGTCGCACTGAAATTAATATCTCTTTGCAACCTGATGTGCGAATGCTGGAAGATGTGGTCGTCGTTGGATATGGTACCCAGCAGCGAAAGCAGATTACCGGTTCAGTTTCCAGTGTTAGAGCGGAAGACTTTGTCAGCGGCAATGTCAATACTGCTACTGAACTGATTCAGGGTAAAGTACCCGGACTGACCGTGACTAACCAGGGTGGAGGTGACCCCAACAGCGATCCGACAGTACGCCTTCGGGGTATCTCATCCTTTGGTGCCAACCAGGAACCCCTGGTGGTAGTAGACGGGGTACTTGGAGGCAGTCTGGATAATATTGATCCCAATGATATTGCTTCCATTGAAGTGCTCAAAGATGCTTCAGCCTCGGCTATTTACGGAACAAGGGGTTCAGCCGGTGTGATCCTGGTTACAACGAAGTCAGGAGAACGCGGGCCCGAAGGCCAAAGTGTTTCAGTAAATTATAACGGCTTTGTTACTATTGAAGGAATCGAGAACCAGCTTGACGTGCTAAATGCCAACGAATTCAGGCAGCTCGCCGTAGATTTCAGAGAGGTTCATGATCTTGAAGAAAATGAATTCGATATTTTCGACGGGCAGACAAGTACTAACTGGTATGATTTGATCACCCAGACCGGTTCAAATAATGTGCACAACCTGTCACTATCGGGTGGAGGAGAGAATTCCGTTTATCGTGTTTCCGGAAACTACCGGGATCGTACCGGTATACAAAAACAAACGGGATTCGAGCAGTTGAGCGGGCGTGTAAATCTCCAGCAGTGGGCACTTGATAATCGTCTCAAATTTACCCTTAACCTGGGAGCTACCAACCGTCAGGAAGATCAGGGTTTGGCTATCGGGGAAGAGGGACCTTTCGAATTTGCGACTACATTTAACCCGACGCTTCCCGTACGGGCGGATGGCTTTGAGACCACAGGGGGATTTTTTGAACAACCGCTTTTCAGATTCCTGAATCCTGTGGCTATAATTGAGACTGGTGATCGTACGTTTGAACGTGATAATTTTAACGGATCTCTTCGTGCAGATTATGAATTCGAACAATTGATCCCCAATCTCAGTGCATCCGCATTCTATTCACTGGAGACTACCAACTCTCTGTTTAGAGAGTTTTTCGCCAAAACGAGCAAGTTTGGTGGAGGAGCCACTGAAACAGATTTAGGTCCCGGTCAGGCACAGCGCGTGGATAACAGAAGCAGCAGTGAATTGTTTGAGGCCACTGTAAATTATTTAGCGGATGTCGATCAATTGCGGATTGAGACCATCGCCGGCTATTCGTGGCAGAATTTCATTGATGAAACCACAGTAGCCTCAGGAGGCGATTTTATTACTGATGTTGTTGGTTTTAACAATTTAAGCTTTGCCCAGGATTTCAGCCAGGGTGAAGGAACGGTCGGGAGTTTTAAAGGAGAAAACCGTTTAATCGGTTTTTTCGGAAGGGCCAATTTGAATTGGGACGATACCTATTTCATAAATGGTAGTTACCGCCGCGAGGCATCATCCCGTTTTGGAGCAGATAACCGATGGGGTGATTTTTGGGCAGCCGGAGCCGGTGTTGAAGTCACCAATTTGGTCGAATTACCATTCTTCGAGCGATTCAGACTACGTGGCAGTTTTGGTGTAACCGGACAGGACGCACCGGAAAACGGGCTTGCTGTTCAGCGTTTTGAGCCCAGCGGTAACTTTTTCGTTAATGGAGAATTTGTGCAGAGTTTTTCACCTGCCAGTAATCCAAATCCCGACCTGAAATGGGAAGAAAAGAGAGAGTTGAACCTGGGTTTTGATTTTGAAGCAGTCGACTCCCGGCTTACAGGAACTTTTGAATATTTCAACAAGGTTACCGATGATTTGCTATTCCAGGTAGCGGTTCCCGTTCCGCCGAACCTTTTTCCGACGACCTGGAGAAATGTCGGAGAACTCGAAACCAACGGCTTTGAAGCTGCCCTCGATCTGGAGGTAATCCGTCAGAATAATTTGACATGGTCGAGCGGATTTACCTTCTCCACTTTCGAGACAATTTTGGAGGAGTTCGTAACAGATGAAACACAATTCATTTCTAATGCCGGTTCGCCGGGACAGAATGATCGCCCGTTGATTCGTGTCCAGGAAGGTCGTCCGATCGGAGAGATTTTTGGACCGGAATTTGCTGAAATTGGCCCTGACGGGGGATGGCTGTTCTTTGACAGGAACGGTAATAAAGTATCTCCTGACGAAATTACTCGCGAAGACGAACGGGTAATTGGCAATGGCCTTCCCGATTTCGAGCTGGGATGGAACAATTCTGTAAACTGGAGGAATTGGGATTTTAACACATTCTTCCGTGGCGCTTTCGGCCATGATCTGGTCAATACTTTCCGGCTCTTCTACGAAGCGCCGAACCAGATTACCGCTTACAATGTGTTGTCATCGGCTCTTGATCTCACGGAATTGAGAGAAGCTCCCCAGTTTTCCAGTTTCCAGGTTGAGGATGCTTCTTTCGTACGGCTTCAGAATGCTTCACTCGGATATACAATTCCGTTCTCTGAAGCCACTTCTATCCGAAGATTGCGGCTGTATGTTTCTGCCAATAATCTGTTCACTATTACAGGTTACGACGGTATAGATCCTGAAGTCCGTTTTACAGATCCGATTGATGATGATAATCCATTGGCTCCCGGAATCGAACGCAGGAATCAGTGGTTCACTGCCCGGTCTGTTTCAGTCGGAATAAATCTGGATTTCTAGAAATTGTTCTAATACAAAATTATCAAAGCTATGTTTACACAAATGAAACTTTACCGAAAAATCATTGTAGGTGTGTTGCTAACCGTAACGATGGTTATTGTCTCTTGTACCGATGCAGAGGTACCTGTATCTTCTGAAGTAACCGGAGAGAATTTCTTTCAGAATGAAACGGAATTTGTTTCGGCCATGGGCGATGCCTATACCGTTCTCGGCCCCGAGGGGCTGGGCGGACATAATGGTTTCTCTTCCATTCAGGAGGTATCTACCGACGAGTTTGTCATTCCCCAGAGAGGCCAGGACTGGTTTGACGGTGGAATATGGCTTCGGATGCATCGCCATAGTTTTACCTACGAAGAAGGATACTTTAACAACACCTGGCAATTTTTGTTTTCAGGTGTGAATAACACGAACCGTCTTATCTTCCAGTTTGAATCTGCAGTGGAGGCCGGAAATGCCGATCCTGAACTGGCCGAAGCTTTCATTGCCGAGTTGAGAGCTCTGCGGGCTCTTTACTATTACTGGTTGCTCGACACATTCGGAAATGTGCCGATTATCACCAGCTTCGAGGATGCCCCGGAAGAACCTTCCCAGCCCAGCTCTGATTTTCAGGAAGGGCGTACCCAGCTCTTCGAATGTGTAGAGCAGGAACTGTTAAATGCACTCGACGAAGTGGATGAGGATGTCGGCGGAACCTATGGACGGATGAACAGGTGGGTTGTCCATTTTGTACTGGCTAAATTATATCTGAATTCCGAAGTCTATACAGGCACACCACGATGGGAGGATGCTATCACTCATACGGATGAGATCATTAATTCGGGTAACTATAATCTGAGTGCCGTTTATCGGGATAATTTTGTTACAGATAATTCGGGATCTCCCGAAATAATCTTTGCAGTACCTTATGACCGGGTATTCCTGCAGGGTTTCAACATTCATCACATGTCGCTTCACTACGGAAGTCAATCTACCTTTAGATTGCAGGAACAACCGTGGAACGGATATGCTACGGTTGAGGAATTCTATCGCTCTTACATTGATGAAGAAGGGAATCCGGGACCGCAGGGTCCTGTTATTGGATCAATGGGTGAAGAAACGACTGGTACCACTGATGATCGACTGTCAAATTTCCTGGCCGGACCTCAATTTGATACCCAGGGCAATCGCATAGAAGACGATGCCGTATTTTCTGATTTCGATCAGGACGGAGCTCCATTGACATTTACACCGGAAATAAATAGTCTGGAACCGAATGCTTGCAGGCAGTGTGGAGTCAGGGTAGGAAAATATGAAATAGAACCGGGTTCAACATCAAACCTTGATAATGATTTCGTCGTTTTTCGATATGCTGACGTATTATTGACACAGGCTGAAGCACGCTGGAGACTGAATAACAATGATCCGGAAGCACTTCGCCTGGTAAACCTGGTCAGAGAACGTGCCGGTGTAGATAGTTTCACTTCTCTCGATGAGGATTTAATTCTTGAGGAGAGAGGCAGGGAATTCTTTTATGAACTGTTAAGACGACAGGACCTTATCAGATTCCAGGGAAACGAAGGTGAAACCCGCTTCAATGATCCTTGGTGGGAGAAGGATGTATCTGACCCAACCAGAAACGTTTTCCCCATTCCACGGGAGCAGCTGGAAGCAAATGATAACCTGGTTCAAAATCCGGGTTACCAGGGACGTCAGGGCTGATATAGTTAATAATAGTATGTAAGTTAAAAGGGGTATGTGAAAGTCACATGCTCCTTTTATTTATTTTAATAATTCACAGAAAGAAGACTATATTTGTGAGAAAGATACTATATCTCTTACCGGTATAAAAAGTCTTTACTGAAAATGATCAGTCGGTAAATATTATATATACTGATCTTACAGTCGAAGAGGAAGTTCAGAAAGAACCTATTGCTAAATGACAAACCTGGAAAGGGGATCTATCAAAAGCATCCCCCATTTATTTTTTTCTTTTATTATTTTCATAGCCGTTTTAATAGGATTGTTTAGTTGCGGAAAGAAAAATGACATGCCTTCCAATACGATGTTTGAGAGACTTCCGTCACACCACAGCGGAATTGAATTTATTAATGAACTGACATTTACAAAAGAACTTAATCCCTATACCTATCGCAATTTTTTCAATGGCGGCGGAGTTGCAGTCGGTGATATAAATAATGATGGACTGGTGGATATCTATTTCAGCGGTAATCAGGTCGCTAACAAGTTGTATCTCAATAGGGGAAATCTGGAGTTTGAAGATATTACAGAAAGTGCGGGTGTTGCGGCAGATGATGTATGGTCGACCGGTGTTACTATGGTGGATATTAACGGGGATGGCCTGTTGGATATTTATGTGGTTAAATCCGGAAGTCCGGGTGGTGAAAACAGGCACAATGAACTATTCATCAATAATGGCAATCAGCCGGAAGGCGGAGACAGTCCCACATTTACTGAAAAGTCAAGAGAATACGGCCTGGATATCACAGGACTTGCCACCGATGCCATTTTTTTTGATTATGATCGTGACGGTGATCTGGATATGTATCTTCTCAACAATTCATTCGAGGCACTCCGGGGGATAGATGTTAAAAAAGGACTGCGGGAAGTGTATGATGAAAAAGGAGGTGACCGGCTATTTAGAAATGAACTGATTAACCCAAAGCAAAGTAAAGGAAGCAGGGAGTCAGAAACATCCGGTGGGCCGGCAAAATTTGTGGAAGTAACCAAACAGGCCGGGATCTACAGCAGCAAGATAGGTTTCGGGCTGGATGTTGCAGTTAGTGATGTAAATAACGACGGCTGGCCGGATATGTATATATCCAATGATTTTTTTGAAAGAGATTATCTTTATTTGAATAATGGTGACGGTACATTTACTGAAATACTTCCACCGTTGATGCCTTCTATAAGTCAAAGCTCGATGGGAGCCGACATAGCTGATGTAAACCATGACGGAAGACCGGATATCTATGTTACCGATATGCTTCCGGAATCGGATGAGAGAATAAAATCAAATACGGTTTTTGACAGTTGGACCGAATACAGGAATAAAGTGAAAGAGGATTATCATTATCAATTTGTAAGGAATACGCTCCAGTTGAATAACGGATCGTCACAATTAACTGCAGACATAAGCGGCATACCGGATACACTGCAGTTGAATACATTCAGTGAGATAAGCCGGCTTGCAGGTGTCGAGGCTACCGATTGGAGCTGGACGACATTAATAGCCGATCTGAACAATGATAGTCATAATGATATTTTTGTAACTAACGGAATAGTAAAAGATCTCACTGATCTGGACTATGTGAATGACAGGATGAATCTGGAGAGGCTGAGAACTGTCGTTGAGGAGGATAAGCCGATTTCAATTTTATTTGATGAGATGCCGTCTACTCCGGTGAGTAATTATGCCTTTTCCGGTACCGCCGGTCTGGGCTTTATAAACAGAGCAAAAGCGTGGGGACTTGATGAACCCGGTTTTTCGAACGGAGCTGCTTACGCAGATCTTAATAATGATGGCACTCTGGATTTAATTGTTAATAATGCCAATCAGGAGGCTGATATATATCACAATCGTACAAATAGCAATACATCTGAAAATAACTGGCTGATGGTAGAGCTTAAAGGTAAAAGTCCGAATACTTCGGCAATCGGAACTACTGTCAAACTATGGACGAATGGCAGATTATTTTACCGGGAACAGATGCCGGGACGAGGCTTCCAATCATCAGTTGATCATCGCCTACATTTTGGATTGGGTGAGAACAGCAATGTTGATTCTTTACTGGTCAAATGGCCTGATGGCAGTAACAGTTTTCAAACAGATATCCAGCCGAATCAAATACTTCTGATTAACCAGGAAGATACAGCGCTTTCGAGGCGAAATCGTCTTAACAACAACTCACAAAAGAGAAATCTTCTTTTCCAGGAGGTAACAGATAAGGTCTCCATAGATTTTATACACAGGGAAAATGATTTTGAGGATTTTCAGCGGAATAAACTGCTGTTTCATAAACGATCTGCCGAAGGGCCGCCGACATGTGTCGCAGATGTAAACAAGGACGGGCTGGATGATTTTTATATCGGGGGAGCCAAAGGGCAGTCCGGAGCTGTATTCATACAACGACAGGACCATACCTTTCTCAAAAAAAATGAACATCAATTTGCAGAAGACCGGGATTCCGAGGATACTTCTTGTATATGGTTTGATGCGAACGGAAATGGTAGCTTGGATTTATATGTGGCAAGCGGGAGTTCTGAATTTCCGGCCAGTTCTACCACCCTGGGCGATCGACTTTATCTTAATAATGGAGATGAGACGTGGGAAAAATCTGAGGCCGCGCTTCCTGTGAGTAAATACGAAGTAACTTCCGTGGTTAAAGCTGTTGACTTCAACCAGGACGGTCATATCGATTTATTCACCGGTACCCGTTTGAAGCCGTTTGCATATGGGCTGCCAGTTAATGGCAATCTGCTGGTAAATGACGGAGATGGTATTTTCAAGAACATAACAGATGAGATCGCTCCGGGGTTAATTGAAACAGGACTGATTACCGATGCAGAGTGGTTTGATTATGATGATGACGGGGATATGGATCTTTTTATTGTCGGAGAGTGGATGCCGGTGCGGGTATTTGAAAATGATTTTATAGAGACAGGGCAGGCTTCATTTTCCGAAGTCACCTCTGAAAAGGATTTGTCCTTAACAGAAGGTTTATGGCAATCGATTGAAATATCAGATCTGGATGGAGATGGATCTAAAGATATAATTCTTGGAAATTATGGATTAAATTCACGGCTGAAGGCCGATGAGAATAAGCCTCTGAAAATGTGGATTAATGATTATGATAAAAATGGCAGTATTGAACAAATCATTACCCGTTCCAAACAGCAGGATGATTATCCATTAACACTAAGAGACGACCTGTTGGATCAAATTCCATCTCTGCAGGCACAATTTCCTACTTATGCATCTTATGCGGACAAATCTATAGTTCAAATATTTCCCAATGAGATTCTTGAGTCTTCGGTAGTAAAGGAGATTCGTTCGTTGGAAAGTATGATATTATGGAATAACGGCAAGGGTGACTTCAAGCAACAAAAGATGGATGAATATGGCCAATTTTCCCCTGTTTTTGGAATTCATTCAGTAAACAGCGATGAAGAAAATCGCTACTTGTTACTGGCGGGCAATCTGTTTGGCGTAAAACCGGAAGTTGGCAGGTATGATGCCAGTTATGGTACAGTTTATAAAATAGATAAGGATCAAAAGATGAAATACCTGGAATTATCCGATACCGGATTTGAACTACACGGAGAAGTACGGGGTATCTATTCGCTGAAAACCCAATCGGATACATTGTATCTGGTTACCAGGAATAATGATACGCCCCTTTGGTTTATTAAGAATTAACAAATTTATGAAGCTGATCAATTTATTTTTTCTTTTTGCATCTGCCTTGTTTTTACTCGAATGTACGGCGAATAAAAATGAAGGTAACGGTGAATCCACTCTTTTCAGGAACCTTCCTGCTTCGGAAACAAATATAGATTTCCGCAATGAACTGGTTTTTAAGCAGGAATTTAATATCTATCGCTACAGAAATTTTTATAACGGAGGTGGTGTGGCTCTCGGGGATATCAATAATGATGGTCTTCTGGATATTTTCTTCACTTCGAATATGGGAGGTAACAAGCTGTATCTGAACAATGGAGATATGAAGTTTGAAGATATTACAGCAAAGGCCGCTGTGGCAGGTGAGCGGGCCTGGTCGACCGGTGTAAGCATAGCTGATGTCAACGGCGATGGCCTGGTGGATATTTATGTTTGTAATTCGGGAATAGTTGAGGGAGATGACAGGAAAAATGAGCTTTACATCAACAACGGGGATCTTACCTTCACAGAAATGGCAGAAGAATACGGTATTGCTGATGATGCCTTGTCAATTCACGGTACATTTTTTGATTATGATAAAGATGGAGACCTGGATTTATATCTTGCTAATAATTCCTATCGGGCTATAGGAAGCTTTGATCTGCAAAAAACCGACAGAAATATAAGAGACGAGCAGGGCGGGGATAAGCTGTACCGGAACGACGGCGGACATTTCACCGAAGTGAGCAGTGAAGCAGGTATATACAGCAGCGAATTCGGATTTGCTCTGGGAGCTTCGGTCGGAGATGTAAACAGGGACGGTTGGCCCGATGTTTACATTTCCAATGATTTTTTCGAACGCGATTATCTGTATATAAATAACCGGGACGGTTCCTTCAATGAAGTGCTTGAAGAAGCGATGAACAGTATCAGCGCCGCATCGATGGGGGCGGATATTGCGGATTTGAATGATGACGGCTATCCCGAAATATTTGTAACTGATATGTTGCCGGAATCGGAAACACGGTTAAAGCTTGTTACAACCTTCGATGACTGGGAAGGATACAGAGAGTATGTAGAGAATGGATTTCATCACCAGTTTACCCGCAATACCCTTCAATATAACAATACAGACGGAACCTTCAGCGAGATTGGCAGATGGGCCGGTGTCGAGGCAACAGACTGGAGTTGGGGGGCTAATATCGCCGATTTCGATCTCGACGGGCGGCGTGATATTTTCGTGGCCAACGGCATTTACAGGGATCTTACGAATCTCGATTACCTGGATGAAATCTCAAAAGAAGAAGTACAAAGAAAAATTGTAAGGGACAACGATGTCGATTTTAAACAGCTTGTTGACTTAATACCCCAAACCCCGATATCGAATTATGCATTTCATAATCTGGGAAATATGCAGTTTGCCGATTCTTCAGCTGTATGGGGACTGGATGAACCCGGTTTTTCAAACGGTTCTGCGTATGGTGACCTGGATAATGACGGAGACCTGGACCTGGTTATCAATAATATTGAAAGCGAAGCCTCAGTCTATGAAAACAGGGCTACCGAGGTAAATCCCGACAACGGTTGGTTACAAATATCCTTTAAAGGTGCAAACGAAAACAAGTTTGCCTTCGGGGCCCAGGTAACGGCTTGGGCAGGGGACAGACGATGGTTCGCTGAACAGATGCCTGTCAGAGGTTTTCAATCAACCATGGATCACCGGTTGCATCTGGGGCTTGGCGAGATTGCAGGTTTGGATTCACTGGTAATCACGTGGCCTGACGAATCGGTTTCAAAATTTGAAAATTTAGAAACAAATCAGATGTTGACAGTTGATCAAAATAAATCTTCTAAAGAAGATGGTGGAAGTTCCGTTTTGTCTCCGTCTGACAATCAACAGGTTGAAAATACTCTCCTGAAAGAGGTAACCAATCAATTTGATATTAACTGGAAGCACCGGGAGAATGAGTTTATAGATTTTAAAAGAGACCGGTTGCTTTTTCATATGCGCTCAACCGAAGGACCTGCATTATGTGTGGGTGATGCTGACGGAGACGGATTGGAGGATTTTTATGTTGGCGGGGCAAAAGATCAGGCGGGAGCTCTTTTTTTGCAGAACGATAATAGCAAATTTACTCCAAAAAAAGTTGAAGTTTTAGAAGAGGATGCATCTGCTGAGGATGTGGATTGTGTTTTTTTTGATGCCGATGGTGACGGGTTGATGGATTTGTATGTAGCAAGCGGGGGCAACGAATTTCCTTCCAGCAGTTCATCATTGGCAGACAGGTTATATATAAATCAGGGCCAGCTGTCATTTGAAAGATCTAAGCAACCCTTGCCGAGCTGGAGTTATGAAAGCACCAGTGTTGTCAGAACAGCCGATTATGACAATGATGGTGATAGTGATCTGTTTGTTGGGGTACGACTTAAACCGTTTGCCGTTGGTTTCCCTGCCAGAGGTTACCTTCTCGAAAATGACGGACAAGGAATTTTTAAAGATGTAACTGAAGAAATCGCTCCCGGTATGATGGAAATGGGGATGACAACTGATGCAGTTTGGACAGATATGGAAGGAGACGGCTACCCTGATTTATGGGTGGCGGGCGAATGGATGCCGCTGACGTTTTTTGATAACAAGGAAGGGGCTTTGGAACAGGGAAAATTTCCCGGACTGGACACCACAAGTGGATGGTGGCATTCGCTGGCTGTTGATGATCTGGATGGAGATGGATATTTCGATATAGTGGCAGGAAATCATGGAATGAATTCCCGTTTTCGGGCATCAGGTTCAAAACCAATAGAAATGTGGACGGGAGATTTGAACAAAAACGGAACAGTAGAGCAGGTAATATCAGCATTTAACAACCAGAAGCGTTATCCCATGGCTCTGCGCCATAATCTTATGGACGAAATTCCGTATTTGAATACAAAATATCCATCCTTCAAGTCATTTACGGGCGAAACTATAGATGATATTTTTACTGATAGTCAACTTGAAGAAACACATTATAGCCGGGTGAACCAGTTGGCAAGCATCGTTGCATGGAATAATGGTAATAAAGAATTTCGAATTGAAGAATTGCCGTTTCAGGCTCAGCTGTCACCTGTATATGGGAACTTATCAATTGATTTAACAGGAAATGGAGAAAGCGAAATTGTGATGGGTGGTAACCTGCATAATGTAAAACCGGAAGTTGGTCGGTATGACGCAGGTTATGGTATAGTATTAACCCGGGAAAATAACTTCTATAAAAGTATAATGAGCCGGGAAAGTGGTTTTCATGTACAGGGTGAGATCAGAGCTGTTAAAAAAGTGGAACTTCAGAATGGTGTTTCAATTTTAATTGTCGCACGAAATGATGATAGTCTTAAGTTTTTTGAAATTAGGGGTGATAATGCGAGAAGATTTTGAATCGTGCAACAAACGACCCACCCCAACCCTTCAGCGCACAAGCGGACGCTTGCGCCAGTGTGAGTTATATTTCTATTAAAACTTTGGTGCGAGCGTCCGCTCGTACCAGATACGACAAGACTCCAACACGAGGGTCTTTTCTTTTTTAACAACAGATTGTATAAAATTAAACCCGAAAATCCTCGAGATCGGCCTCCTCCTTTTCTTCGATGACTTTGTCATCAAACAGTACAATAAATATGATCATGACAATAAAGGCAAAGGCAGCGGGCACCCACCAGAAATCGTGCCATTGATTCAGCGTCAGGGCAACTGCATCGTCAAGGAAAGCATTATAGAGAAGGCCGGCCAGCTGGGCACCGATAAGCATACCTACACCGTAAGTAATAAGTACAATCAGACCCTGCGCCTGTCCCCGTACTGCGGCCGTCGCTTTTTTATCTACGTAAATTTGGCCTGTAACAAAGAAGAAGTCATAACAGATACCATGTAAGGCAATACCTGCAAGGATCATCCAGGCAGCCTCTGTAGGGGCTCCGAGCGCAAACAAGGCATAACGTGCTACCCAGGCAAACATACCCGCTGCAAGCATCCATTTAACGCCCAGGCGAATGAAGAAGAACGGTATCAGGACCATAAAAATCACCTCGGAGACCTGGCCGATCGTTTGTGTTGCAGCTATATTTTCAAACCCGGTCGCCCCCAAAAATAACTGCGTAAAATTATAATAAGCTGCCAGTGGAATTGAAATTAAAAGAGAGCTGGCTAAGAATACATAAAATGATTTGCTTCCCAATTGTTTGAGTGCATCCGCTCCGACAATACTGCGAATGGATACTTCTTCTCCCTTTGCCGGGGGTGGGGTGTGTGGGAGGAAAAAGCTGTACACACCCAATAAAAGGCTGGCTGCGGATGTCAGGTAAAGCGGGAGGGCTGTTTCTTCCGGTTTAAGATTTTCAGTAAGAAAATAACCGAGCACGAAACTTACCATTAAGCCGGCGACAATCCAGCCGACAGTGCCGAATACCCGGATGATCGGGAATTGTTTTTCCTGATCTTCCATATTATGAAAAGCCAGTGTATTGGTCAGACTTATGGTTGGCATATAGCATAAATTATAAGCCAAAAGAAGTAAAATGAATACAGTGGGAAAACCAACAGCGAAGGGCGTTAAAAACATAAAGACAGCTCCCAGCATATGAAGTACACCCAGAACTTTTTCAGTAGCGAAATAACGGTCGGCAATCAGCCCCACAAAAAAAGGCGCCGCTATAGCCGCAATAGGATTTACCGTAAACGGCCAGTGCGTCAGGTTTTCCATACCATTTGCCGTCATATAAACAGCTACTGCAGTATACCAGGCACCCCAGATAAAGAATTCCAGAAACATCATCGCGCTTAGTTTCGCTTGAATCAATTTATTCATGCTAATATCCCTTATATTAAAATTAGTTTAACGCTTTATCAGCCATTTTCCCTGACAGAACCTATTTCTGTTTTACAATAAAAAAAATAGCTTTAAAATTTGAATTTTTATTAAAAATATTTATCTCTAGAACAGACGACCTAAGATCTGTTGCTACAATCTGTAATTACTTAACTAAAGATTTAAAGAATAGCGAAGGGATTAATTTATGATTATAAATAGAAGAGATTTTTTAAAAAAAACAGGTTATTTATCAGCTGCATCTATTATAACTCCGGGCCTGGCAAAGTTTCTTAAAGGTGGTGCCGGAAATCCGGATCTGTTCTTTGATATTTCCCTTGCGCAGTGGTCGTTGCACCGGTCAATTTTCGGGGAAGAGACCATGCAGAAAGGTTGGGAGTATTTTGGCCGTACCATCCGTAATAAGAATTACGGTGAATTATTAAAAGGAGATATCGACCCCATCGAATTTCCAACTATAGCTAAAGAGCAATTTGGCATAACAGCTGTAGAGTACGTAAATACTTTTTATATGGGTAAAGCCGAAGACCAGTCTTTTCTGCGGGAGCTAAAATCACGTTCGGATGAAGCGGGTGTTGAAAATCTGATTATCATGTGCGACCAGGAAGGCAATTTGGGAGACACAGATGCCAGTCAGCGGAAACAGGCGGTAGAAAACCACTATAAATGGGTTGATGCCGCTGAATTTTTGGGTTGTCACTCTATACGGGTGAATGCTGCTGGTAACGGATCCGAAGAAGAGGTGGCTGAAGCAGCTGCTTCAGGACTTTCAATGCTTTCTGATTATGCCGGAAAAAAGAATTTAAATGTGATTGTAGAAAACCATGGAGGCTATTCGTCTGATGCTTCCTGGCTGGTCGGTGTAATTGAAAAGGTCAATAAGGATAATTGCGGTACCCTGCCTGACTTTGGAAATTTTCAGATTTCAGAAAACAGGGTATACGACAGGTATAAGGGAGTTCGGGAAATGATGCCGTACGCCAAAGGGGTAAGTGCTAAAACACACGATTTTGATTCCGACGGTTATGAAACCGGTACCGACTATAAAAAAATGCTTCAAATTGTTAAAGATGCAGGATATACCGGGTACATCGGAATTGAGTATGAGGGAAATAATCTTAGCGAGCCGGAAGGAATAAAGGCCTCAAAAGAGCTTCTGGTGAAAGTCGGAAAAGAGTTAACAGAATACTAATTATTGCAGTGGATATTTAGGAAGCCACAGTCCGCCAGCCGTCGGATTGAAAAGATTCTTTCCGTATTAGTTAGTGGTAACCTGTCATGAAATTTTTTAATCAATACAAATAAAATAATTAGACTGGAATATGAGAAAATTTATAATATTCGAAATCGGTTTTTTATTAATCTTTACATGTTTGTTATCTATGACGCAGGCTCAAAATACACTAACGGATCAGGAAAGGGATGAAGGCTGGAAACTTTTATTCGATGGAGAAACAACTGGTGAATGGCGGGTTTACAATGGAGATGACTTTCCCGAATCCAGTTGGGTTATTGAAGACGAGGCATTAACTTTTAAACCCGGAGGGGAGGGAGGAAAGGATATCATTACGAAAGAGAAGTATGAGAACTTTGACCTGAAGCTGGAATGGAAAATTTCTGAAGACGGAAACAGCGGAATTTTTTATAAAGTAATGGAGCAACCCAGTCAGGCTATTTACTGGTCGGCACCGGAATTCCAGTTACTGGATAATGAAAATCACCCGGATGCGGAACGCGGTGAAAACGGAAATCGTAAGGCGGCTTCCCTCTATGATTTACTCCCGGCCGAACCGCAAAATGCCAAACCATACGGAGAATGGAATTCAGCCAGAATAGTAGTAGACGGAGCCAGGGTGGAACATTGGCAGAATGGGACAAAAGTATTGGAGTTTGAATTATGGACGCCGGAATGGTATGAGATGATACGAAACAGTAAATTCAGGGAACATCCTGAATTCGGCGATGCACGTGAAGGATATATCGGATTACAGGATCACGGGGATAAAATCAGCTTCCGCAATATTAAGATTAGGCCTTTAGAGTGATTTTACCACTAAGGCACTTAGTGCACTAAGTGTCTTAGGTAGTGTCAACAGGAAAATGTCGGGTGAAACCTGTCAGGTTTTGGAGCAGTTTTTATGGGTTGCATAATATACAATTAAACCTGACAGGTTTATGATAACATAACACCAGATGGTAATTCTATGACCAGGCGGTGCCAACCTCTGAATAAGGCAAACAGGCATCGTAATAACCGGGAACGGTATCGTCCTGAAGCTCCTCATCTGCTCCAATCTCTGACGTATAGTAGCCTACAATAGTATACTCTTTCATCATCTTAAAGAAAGGTTTAAGTTCTCCGCTCGTGGGATTATCGTTGGCTTCCTGTTCCAGTAGTTTCAGAACCTCTGTTTGCTGCTGATCATTAAGTTCCATGAATCCGGAGTCGTAATTGTCTTCACTTACTTCATCAACATAATCCAGTCCCTCGAGAAAATGCTCCTTCTCTTCTTCTGTATTCCAGTTGGTGAGCATATGATCTACGAAATTCTGTACGCCCGCTGCTTTGGCACCCGGGGTTTCGGTTGGCGGGATAATCAAATCAGCCATTTGCGCAACAAGTTCGAACTGATCCTGAGATAAAGTTTGCAGTGAGCCACCGTCTCCGTTTGCGCGGCAGCCTCCCAGAATACCGCTTACCGTTGAAAGTGAGAGGGCTCCGCCCGAAAGCAGCGCCAGTCGTTTAAGTGCTTCTCGTCTGTTCATAATATCCTCCTTAAATATTTCCTTTTTTCATTTCATCAACAGCGTAATCAACTGCGCGGGCGGTGAGCGCCATATAGGTAATCGACGGGTTTTGACAGGCAGCTGAGGTCATACATGCACCGTCTGTAACAAACAGGTTGGGTACATCATGAGCCTGGTTGTATTTATTCAGCACCGAAGTATTAGGATCATCTCCCATACGCGCTGTCCCCATCTCATGAATTCCTTCTCCCATCAAATATTCATCAAAATAGGGATTGACGTTTTTTCCGCCGGCTGCTTCCAGCATTTCGACAGCGGTATCAGCCATATCTTTACGCATATTTTCTTCATTTTCTCCGATTGATGCATGAATTTCGAGTTGAGGAATTCCCCACTGGTCGGTTTTATCGGGATGCAGTTTTGCATGATTGTCATAATCCGGCAGAACCTCACCAAAAGCTGTCATTCCGAAATTCCACTGTCCCGGATCCTTGAGCTTGTTTTTTAAATCTTCACCGAATCCATCCATTTCGATACCACGCTGCCAGCTAGATCTGGATGCCCCGCCCTGAAAACCATAACCACGGGTAAAGGAATCCATATTTGTATCTTCGCTGATATTCCGGAAACGTGGAATATATATGCCGTTAGGTCGATTTCCATGGTAATATTGATCTTCATAGCCCTCAAACTGTCCGGAGGCACCAACGCGGAAATGATGATCCATCAGGTAATGTCCGAGTACACCACTGGAATTCGCAATACCATCAGGGAAAACATCTGATGTTGAATTCAGCATTATTTGAGTAGTACCAAGGGTAGAAGCACACATAAATACTACTTTGCCATAAAATTCCATTGACTCTTTTGAAACACGATCAATGACACGAACACCTTTTGCACGCTGTGTTTCTTTATCATAAATAATGCTGTGGACAATACTGTTGGGCCGGAGTGTCATATTTTCTGTTTTACGTGCTGCCGGCAAGGTACTGCTCTGACTGGAGAAATAAGCTCCCACACTGCATCCCCGCGAACACGGACCGCAATAATGACAGGCTCCCCGTCCTTTGTGGGGCTGTGTCAATACCGCAGAACGCCCGATAGTTATTACGCGCTCCGGAAAATTATTTTCCACTTGCTTCTTGATGTCCCGCTCAACACAATTCATATCCATGGGAGGGAGGAACTTTCCATCGGGAAGCTGGGGGAGTCCTTCTTCCTGTCCGCTGACACCTACAAACTCTTCTACGTAATCATACCACGGAGCGACATCTTTGTACCTGATGGGCCAGTCGATGGCAATTCCCTCTTTGGCATTAGCCTCAAAATCAATATCACTCCACCGGTAACACTGTCGGCCCCAGGTAAGTGATCGTCCGCCAACATGGTATCCCCGTACCCACAGGAAAGGATCTTCTTCATCAGTCTGGTAAGGATTCTCCTTGTCATTAACAAAGAAATGATAATTATATTCATTGATGACATCCGACCGAAGCTGAAAAGGATATTCTTCATTAAATAGTTTTCGGTCGCCCATCCCTCTGAATTGTGCTTCCCACGGCGGTTGATGCTCAGTTTCATAATCTTGACCGTGAACGACATCCCGGCCCCGCTCCAGTACCAGTGTTTTTAATCCTTTTTCAGTCAATTCTTTTGCAGCCCAACCACCGGTGATACCGGATCCTACTACAATAGCGTCATATTCTTCCGGAGACTGGTTTATGTTAATATCCTTTTTTGCCATAACAGTATGTTCGAGATTATAAAATTTATCTGCACCCACGGGGTGGGGATACGTTTGTTATAATATTTAATTATATAAAATTTCTGGGTCAGTTCAATCTTTTTGCATGATTATGAAAATATTTATCCCATATTTAATAAAAATAATTATTAAAAACAGGCTCTTTTATAAGATTATAGGGATTAATTTCTGAGTAGGGAGGCGTTATGTGAGAGGGGGAGGGATGAGACGGATTGGGAATACCACCAAGGCATTAAGAACACAAAGCTAAGTGCCTTAGTCGTAAAATCCCGAGCTGGAAATGTCTTTTTTATTCGGAAACAGAGATAGTCAGTTGTCAGCTACAGCAACCATGCCAAGTATTCGCTGTGCTTCTGTCGCCTGCTGACTGTCGGGATATTCACTGACAATTTGTTCGGCATATTGTTCAGCTTCCTCAGGAATATCGGAATCCAGATAGGCATTGGCTGCTTTCAGCAGATTATATGGTGTGGTGGATTCATTCCTGTTCCAATTGGCAGCTTTTACAAAGATGGCTGCTGCCTCTTCAAACCGGCCGAGCTCGGAGAGGATTACTCCATGGAAAGAGATAGGTCCGACTCCCAGTATGCCATCGGGTGCAGAATAATTTTGAATATAATTCAGCGCTTGATCAGGATTACCAAGATTGAACTCACAGACAGCTGCATAGTATTGAGCAAGGTTGGCTGCATTAGTTATCGAATAGTTGTTGATAATCTGTTCAAAACCAACGGTGAAGTCTGCCTCTGATCCGTATAAAGCCTCTTCATAATTCCCGTTCATATATTTTTGTTCTGCAAACACCATCAACTGTTGTGCCTGTCCTTCCTGGCTTTGGGAATAATAGTAGTATCCCAAACCTCCGCCTACAATTAAAATAATAGCGATTGTCGCCCCTATTACCATGGACTTGTTTGCCTGGTAAAAGGTCTGGGTTGAAATATAGGCATCCAGTAACGGATCCTGTTCAAGTTCTTCTTTTGATAATTTCTTTTTTGCCATTTTCCTGTATCTGTTCTGTTTGTTTTAGGGGTCAAAATTATCATTGTTTTAGATCATACCAAAATATAAGATTCATTTTTTACCAACTATTATAAGCATTGTCATTCTGAGTAAGGACCGGTGGTTTTTCCGGTCCGCTGCCGAAGAATCTCGTGGGTGGGGCAGAGGCCTTTGTCTTGGCTGGTTGCCATGTAAACGAGATCCTTCGACTGGTGCGTTGGTTGCCCCGGTTATATTCTGTGGTCTCAGGATGACAGGTTGTGGCGCCGGTAATCTGTGGTAAGGGAAATGATTAGAAGATGGGACAGGGCTTACAAATCGCACTAAAGCGGGTGCAACTTTCCTTTCGAAAGCTCATACACAACGTCAGAGCGCCTGGCAATGTCCTTCTCATGAGTTATTAGTAAAATACTGACATCTTCCTTTTCGCTCAGGCTGAATAGAAGATCGAGCAATATCTCCGTATTTTTTTCATCAAGATTGCCGGTAGGTTCATCCGCCAGCAGCAGCCTGGGTTTATTCATTAGAGCACGGGCCATGGCAACCCGCTGTTGTTCGCCGCCCGAAAGTTGGGCGGGACGATGCTCAGCCCTGTCGGGAATACCGAATTCCTCCAACAGGGAAGTGGCACGCTGCTGCGCTTCTTCCAGCGACTGATCCGCAATCAGTGCAGGCATCATAACATTTTCAAGAGCGGTGAATTCCGGCAGAAGGTGGTGAAACTGAAATACAAACCCCAGCTGCCTGTTCCTGAATTGAGCCAGTGCTTCTGCATCCATACTGTAAATCGATTTCCCTTTCCATTCGATGGCACCGGAATCCGGGCGATCCAGACCGCCGAGAATATGCAACAGGGTACTTTTACCGCATCCGCTGGCACCCGCAACGGTCACAACCGATCCTCTTTCTATGGAAATTGAAACATCGTCAAGAACGGTTAAATGCCCTTCTTTAAATTCGTGTTTGTATGTTTTACGGATATTCCTGCCCGTTAAAATCGAATTAGCTTCCGCCATTATTCTGATCTGTTGCTGTTTTTAAACGAGGGATAAATGATTGGTTCTATATGGGTACAGTTGGCCGTATCCAGGTCTACTTTGGCAAAAATTCCACAGAGGTGGTTATTGCCGTTAGCCAGCTTATAACGGTGCGGAGTGCCCAGCATAAATCGCTTCATAGAGGTGTTTTTATCCATTCCCAATACAGAATCAAATGATCCTGTCATACCTGCGTCACTTATATAACCGGTGCCTTTGGGAAATATACGCGCATCATTGGTCGGTACATGTGTATGTGTACCAACAAAAACCGATGCCCTGCCGTCCAGATGCCATGCCAGGGCCAGTTTTTCGGCTGTAGCTTCTGCATGAAAATCTATAAAAACTATATCAGTTTGTTCATTAATGCGATCCAGTACCCAGTCGGCCGTGGTAAACGGATCATCTATAGCCTGCATAAAAGTTCGTCCCTGTAGATTGAGGACACCGATTTTCTGATCTAGTTCCGGAATGTCGTAAACGCCATATCCATAGCCGGGATTACCTTTCGGATAATTCATCGGGCGAAGGATGTTGCCATCTTCTTTCATGTAATCAAACACTTTCCATTTGGCGAATGAATGGTTGCCGCCGGTAATAACGTGAACCCCCAGATCGTACAGTGCTTTAATAATCGTACGGTTGATCCCTTTGCCTTCATGAGAGTTTTCACCGTTTGCAATAACAAAATCGGCATCATGCTTCTTGATCAGGCCGGGTAGTATAGTCGACAACAGGCTCAATCCCGGATCGCCCACAATATCGCCGATGAAAAGTATATTTATTTCGGTTTTTGACATTCTCAAAATCTGTTAAATAAAAAAGCCTCTTAAAGAGAGGCGTAAGGTAAGGAATAAAAAATCATTCTCGGAATCAGATTTCCGTTGGCTTTTACATCATTACCTGCTTTCAATTTCAGCAAAGGCAACTATCGAACCTTTTTAGTAAAATTAGATGCCATTATTCAACGGATGAGACCCCTCGGTTCCACCGCCGTTAAAGAACCAGCTATGAATATACATTCCAGCCGGCGGATTCCACTCGGGATGACAATATAGTTGCTCCTCAATAAATCAAAGCGTTATTCGACACTACAATTGTTAATGTGGGTTTAATAGTCAGGAACGAATTTCGTCTACAAATTTTTCGAGCGATTTATTCACGTTCTGGAGTACTTTATCTTCCTGCTGACTTAGTTCCCGGTTTCGTTTGCGTTCTTCAAAAAGCTCTTCGGCGATACTGAGAGCGGCGAGAACCATAACGGTAGTATCAGGCTGTTTATTCAATTCCTTCTTATACTGCCGGAATTTTTCATCGACATACTGGGAAATCCGCATCATCGCTTCAACTTCCGAATCTTCAACCTTAAGCGGATACTGTTTGCCGAGAATAGTGACTTTAAGTGATTTCATGCTTCATCCTCCAGATGGTGATCGATTTTCGATATAAGTCCCAATACCTGATGGCGTAATGCAAGTCGTTCAGATTCCGTCATGGCAGAAAAAATATCTGTCTGCCCCTCCTGTATTTCTTCCAGCTTCGTTTTTAACTGCTCATTCTCTTTTTTCAGCTCTTTTATCTGCTGATGCAAGTCAGTTACCTCGTCACGAATATGATCGAGTAACTCGTGAAACTGCTCGTGATATGGGCTTTCATTCGTAAGCAAAGCTGCAATAGTTAAGAACGAAGTTTAGCTGAATATTTTTCGTCAAGCACCTTTAGTACATTTTTGATAATAGGTTCTACATCCTTGATAGTCAAGGTTTTATTTTTATCAACAAAAGACAAACGGAATGCGATACTTTTTTTATTTTTACCCAGCGACTCCCCCTCAAAAACATCAAATACCTGCAAATCCTGAAGAGATTCGCCTGCTGTATGTCTGATAGTCTTAAGAAGAGTACCGGCTATTATAGAAGAATCGACAACCACGGCAAAATCAAACTCAAATGAAGGAAATTTGGAAACCGGCTGGTACTCACGATCCGCGATTTCATCACGTATTTTATCTATGCTGGTGAGTGAAAATTCTCCTGTAAAAGCGGAATGCTCTATTTCATAATGGCTTAGAAGTTTTTCAGGTATCCGCTGTAAACCTCCTATCTCCTTATCTTTATAGGAATAAACCAGTGAATTATTGTCTGCAATATCTGTATCAACATATTCGGCAATACCTAGCTGTTGCAGAAAGCTGTTGACAGGTGCCTTCAGGTCAAAGAAATCATAAGGCTCCGGCTCTGTTTTCCAGTGTTCAATCGTTTTAAATCCTGCGAGACCAAATAAAATATTGGTTTCCTCCAAAATATTGCTGTAGTAGGTTCCTTCCGAAGTCTGTTGAAAGACATTCCCGATCTCAAACATCCGGATCTGGCTGGCTTTTCGGTTAAAGTTATAGGCAGCCGAACGAAGGAATCCGTACAGCAGTGATGAACGCAGGATTGTCATATCCTTTGATATCGGATTCAGGGTATGAATCATATTGTCCAGATTTCCCATCAGCCCGGCATCGGCTTCCGGCATCAGGGAATTGGTATAAATTTCCCTGAAACGCATGCCTTGGGCTATCGATCTTGATTTTGTAACAAGTTCTTCCCAGTTGCTTATCGGCTCGGGAGAGGTGAATTTCGCATGTTTTGGAGACGGAATTTTGTTGTAATCATACAGGCGGCCCACTTCTTCAATCAGATCCACCTCCCGTGTCAGATCGGGACGAAAAGTGGGAATGGAATAGGTTACTCCCTCCTCATTATCCCCGAGAACTTTCAATTCCAGCCCATGCAGGATGTCCTTGATCTCATCCACACGTAGTTCGGTGCCGAGCAACCGGTTTACATATGATTTGCGCAGGGTAATTTCTTTTTCTTCCGTCTTTACCGGATGTACGTCTGTACATCCATCCACAATAGTTCCGCCGGCTGTTTCTGCTATCAGTTTCGCTGCCCGCTCGGCTGCTATACGCTGAAGACGGGGATCCACACCGCGCTCAAAGCGGTAGGAGGCATCGGTCTGCAGGGTTTGCTCTTTTGCAGTTTTACGTATGGATCCCGGATTGAACCAGGCACTTTCAATAAGAACATCCTCTGTTTGGTCACTAACTTCCGAATCCACACCGCCCATGATACCTGCTATCGCGACCGGTTCCTCGGCATCACAAATAAATAATGTACCCGGCGAACAGGTTCGTTTTACATGATCGAGTGTTTCGAATTCAACAGGTTCATCATAATCCCTGACGATTATTTTATTGCCTTTCAGGGTCTTCAAATCAAAAGCATGAAGGGGTTGACCCATTTCCAGGAGTACGTAGTTGGTAACATCCACAATATTGTTAACCGGACGAACTCCCAATGCCGTAAGCCGGTTTTTGAGCCATGCGGGGGATTCTTTTACGGTTATTCCTTCTACCATTTTTCCGACATATCGATGGCACTTTTCGGGAGCCTTGATTTCGATATCAATATCCGGAAGAGGTGCTCCCTCACCATACCAGGTCTGGTACGGTTTTTTCAGTTCCAGATCCAAAGCTGCGGAAAGATCTCGTGCTACACCGGTGTGACATGTGGCATCGGGACGATTGGGAGTTATTTCAATATCTATAACGGAATCTGTATAAAGATCGATAGCCTCAGACAATGGCGTTCCGGTTTGCAGAGATTCATCAAGAACCATGATGCCACTGTGGTCGTCACTGAAACCAAGTTCGGCTTCCGAACATATCATACCGGAAGATTCTTCACCCCGAAGATTAGCTTTCCTTATGGTAAACGGTTCACCATTATCAGTCTTAACGGGGAGTGTCGTTCCGACAGTGGCTACCGGTACCTTCTGTCCCTCAGCCACATTGTCGGCACCACAGATTATTTGCACCTTTTCTTTGCCCGTGTCGACATGACAAAGCAAAAGCCGGTCTGCATTAGGGTGTTCTTTGACTTCCAGTACTTCACCGACAACAACTCCCTCCAGTTTACTGCCGAAATTCGTTACTTCTTCTACCTCAAGGCCTATAAGCGTAAGCTTATGTGCCGTTTCTTCAGGAGATAATTCAAGATCAATAAATTCTTTGAGCCAGTTATATGATACTTTCATTTAGCAAAATAAAGTTTAACTGCAGCTATATCCCGCGTTGTATAGTTAATTGACAGCCAATTGTGGCTTTGAATGTATTAGCCCGGATTTCTCACCAAGAAGTTTTTTCCTCAGTAAGGCGAAAAGGCATAGCGCATAGAGCCGAGCGCATAGCGTAGGAACAACGCCTGCTATACGCCATGCGCCATGCGCTTTGCCCTTTGCGCCTCTGTTCTAAAACTATGCAACATGTTATGCTACAGGTGATTACATATATAATATTTTTGTGAGAAAACAAGCTAGTGAAATTGTTCCAGGAACCGAATGTCATTATCATAAAAGATACGGATATCTTCGATTTCATGACGAAGCAGTGCGATGCGTTCCACGCCCATACCCCAGGCAAATCCCGTATATTTTTCCGGGTCGATTCCTGCATGGCGAAATACGTTTGGGTCAACCATACCGGAACCGAGAATTTCCAGCCACTTTCCGTCATCCCCGGAATTGGGCGTTTCCCACCATATATCCATCTCAAGGCTGGGTTCCGTGAAAGGAAAGTAACCGGGGCGCAGCCGGTATTTGACATCGCTTCCAAACATCAGTCGGGCAAAGCTGATTAGTGTTTCCTTAAGCTCCGCTACGCTTACATCCGTATCCACATAAAGCGCTTCAACCTGGTGAAACAGGAAATATGATTTGGGAGAAACAGCTTCATTTCGGTACACACGTCCCGGCATGATGGAACGAATAGGCGGCTCTTTTTCCTGCATCAACCGGATTTGAACAGGAGAGGTGTGAGTGCGTAAAACCAGATCATCTGTGTCCGGATCATCATCCTTTCTGATAAAAAAAGTATCCTGTTCATCCCGCGCCGGGTGATTGGGAGGAAAGTTCAATGCCGTAAAGTTATGAAAATCATCTTCGATCTCCGGTCCGTGGGCAATTGAAAATCCCAGGCGGTAAAAAATCTTTTTCATTTCCTCCAGCGTCTGTGTCAGCGGATGCAAAGAACCCGGAGAATAAAGCGGTGCCGGAAGAGTAATATCATCTTTAGCGTTTACTGATGCAGAATCTTTCCGGGTAAGCTTTTTTTTGGTCTCTTCAAACTTATCCTGTGCCAGATTTTTCGCCTCATTCATGGCTTTACCCACATCGGCCCGGTCTTCTTTCGGCACCTCGCCCATTTTCCCGAACATCGACTGGATTTTGCCCTTCCGCGAAAGAAACTCAAGCCTGAAAGCTTCGAGTTCATCTTCATCGGTTATAGTATATTGCTCAATATCTTTTTTGAGAGCGCCAATTTTAGAAAGCATTGAATAAACGTAATTAATCGGTTGCTACCGTGTCACTTATAGTCTTTTGTTAAATAGAACGCGGATTAAACAGATGCGTCCCGAAAGCGTTCGGGAACAGATATTTATTATTTATCGGCGGTCATCCGTTGCATCTGTGTCATCTGTATTCCATATCACTGGCCTGTATTTTTCATTTAAAATATCAGAAAGCCGTCAATAAAAAAACCGATCCCCTTCCCGATGCATCGGGGAGAATCGGTTTTAAAATAACTGCATGCTATCAGTTAGAAACTTCGTTAACGATAGCTGTGAAAGCATCCGGATCTTTAACAGCAAGATCAGCCAGGACCTTGCGATTAATTTCAACATCCTGTTTGTTCAGGGCTCCCATCAGTCTCGAATAGGTCGTACCGTTTTGACGGGCAGCTGCATTAATGCGGATGATCCAGAGTTTCCGGAATTCACGCTTGCGAACTTTGCGGTCGCGATACTGATACAGCATCCCTTTTTCGACCGCATTCTTTGCAATGGTATACACATTTTTTCGCTTGCCCCAGTAACCTTTCGCCTGATCTAAAATCTTACGGCGACGGCGACGGGAAGCCACCTTATTTCTTGAACGTGGCATTTTGTCTGTGTTTAAAAGTTAATGGTTCAATTAGGTTTTGTAAGGAATCATATGCTGGACATCTTTCTTCTGCGTCTTATCGACGAAAGTGGCCTTGCCCAACTTTCGTTTTCGCTTACTACTCTTTTTCGTGAGGATATGGCTTTTACCAGCCTTCTTGCGCTTAATTTTACCGGTACCGGTAACCTTGAAACGTTTCTTTGCTCCACTGTTTGATTTCATCTTTGGCATAACAATACACCTGTATAGAAATTTCTTAGAATTAAAAGGGTTGGAAGATATGAAAACTAGATACCAGATGCCAGATCCCGGATACCAGATAATTGTGTACAGGTATCTGACATCCGGTATCTGGTATCTAGCTTTTCCCTGTAGGCGAGAGCATCATGATCATACGTCTGCCTTCCATATTCGGCTTCGATTCAATTTCACTGATATCACTCAATTCTTCAGCCAGATTATGCAGCAATTCTTCGCCTTTTTCAGTATAAAGCATGTCTCTTCCCCGGAACTGGACTGTAGCTTTAACTTTATCACCATCCTCCAGAAACTCACGTGCATGCCGTGTTTTGAATTCAAGGTCATGATCATCGGTGTTTGGGCGGAAACGCAACTCCTTAACCTGAACCGTATGCTGCTTTTTCTTGGCTTCTTTTTCTTTCTTCTTTTTTTCGTACATAAATTTTCCGAAGTCTATCACCTTGCAAACCGGTGGCTTGGCTTTCGGTGCAACTTCTACCAGATCCAACCCATATGACTCGGCAATCTCGATAGCCCGGTCAATGGGGACAATCTCATGTTCTTCGTCAGGTCTGATAACTCTGACTTTCGATGATCGTATTTCGTCATTGACGTTGGGGCGATCCTCATTTCCCCGTGGACGTTGTCGTCTTCTTCTTCCGATAGTAACCTCTATCTTTTTATTTAAAATTAATTAATGCTTCGGTATTTCTTTGTTTTCTATTTCTTCAATGAGATTAGAAATAAATTCATTAAAATCAAAAGTTCCGATGTCGCCTTCTTTATGGCGACGAACGGAAACAGTATCTTCAGTTTTTTCCTTTTCACCTACGATTAACATATAAGGTATCTTGCTCGTTTCCGCATCTCTGATTTTTCCGCCAATTTGTTCGCTTCTGGTGTCAACTTCAACACGTACATCATACTCCTTCAGTTTTCCGGCACATTTGTAGGCGTAGTCGTTAAAATCATCAGAAACCGGAATTACCTGGACCTGAACCGGAGCGAGCCAGACCGGAAAGTCGCCGGCGAAATGTTCAATCAGGATACTGGTAAATCGTTCCATTGAACCGAACGGAGCTCTGTGGATGATAACGGGTCGATGCTTGTTGTTGTCGGAACCGATGTAAGTGAGATCGAACCGTTCCGGCATTACATAATCAACCTGAACCGTACCCAGCTGCCATTTTCTTCCGATAGCATCGCGAATGATAAAATCAATTTTGGGACCATAGAAGCTGGCTTCTCCACGCGCCACTTTATAATCAAGGCCTACTTCGTCGGCTACCTCTTTTATTTCCCGCTCGGCACGTTCCCAGTATTCGGTTTCTCCCCCATACTTTTCGTCGTTGTCATCACGGAAGGAAAGGCGGATATCCACCGGCATATCGAAAGTCCCAAAAACCAACTCGGTGAGATCGATGCAGTTTTTAATCTCATTCTTAAGCTGCCCGTGAGTGCAGTAGATATGGGCATCATCCTGGGTAAAACCACGGACTCTTGAAAGGCCGTTCAGCTCACCCGACTGCTCATAGCGGTAGACGCTGCCAAATTCGGCCAGTCGCAGCGGTAGATCTCTGTAGCTGCGCAATTCGTTGGAGTAAATGCGGTGGTGGTGCGGACAGTTCATCGGTTTAAGCAGGTAGCCTTCATCTTCCATCCGTATCGGGTCGTACTGCGATTCCCGATAGTATGGATAATGTCCTGAAGTTTTATAGAGCTCCAGGTTGCCGATGTGCGGGGTAATAACTTCCTGATAACCTCGTTTTTTCTGTTCTTTCCTGAGAAAGGCTTCCAGCGTACGGCGAATGGTTGTTCCGTTCGGCAGCCAAACGGGCAAACCCTGTCCCACCATAGAATCAATCATATAGATACCGAGTTCTTTGCCAAGCTTTTTATGATCGCGTTTTTTAGCCTCCTCCATCTGGTGCTCATACTCCTTGAGCAGTTTTTGCTTGGGAAAGGAGATCCCGTAAATACGGGTAAGCTGTTCGCTGTTCACATCTCCGCGCCAATAGGCACCTGCAACATTGGTCAGCTTTACCGCTTTGACGCGACCGGTATCGGGAATATGTGGTCCGCGGCAGAGATCGGTAAATTCCCCCTGTGTATAAAAGGTTATGCTGCCGTCCTCAAGGTCCTTGATCAGATCAATCTTGTATTCATTCCCTTTTTCTTTATAAAACTCGAGGGCTTCCTGTTTGGATACCTCTTTTCGATCAAACTCTGATTTCTTTCGGGCCAGTTCAATCATCTTCTCTTCCAGTTCAGGAAGCTCATCCTGACCAACGGTTTGATTACCGAAATCAATATCGTAATAGAAACCGTTTTCAATAGGAGGGCCGATACCAAACCTGGCATTCGGATAAAGCTCTTGTACCGCTTCGGCGAGCAGGTGGGCCGATGAGTGCCAAAAGGTATACTTGCCGTCTTCACTGTCCCATGTGTTGATGGTGATCGGACCGTCGTGTTCGATAGGGCGATCCAGCTCCATGATTTCATCATCAAGCGTAATACTGAGCGCTTCACGTGCAAGTCCCTTTGAAATAGATTCGGCTACCTCACGTCCGGTCACACCTTTTTGATATTTTTTTTCGCTTCCATCCGGAAATATTATCGTAACTTGTTCTGCCATGCAGGAAGTTCTCTGCTGTATTTAAATTAATTATCTTTTTATAGAGGACTTTGCAAAACCACCTATGTCATGCTGAACTTGTTTCAGCATCTGTAAGCAATTGTTCCTTAGAAGCTTCAAATATAATTTTTGCAACAGACCCTGAAATAAATTCAGGGTGACACTTCGGTTTTACAAAGCCTTTTTATAAGCTTGTAAAGATATAAAAAATAGGGAAGAGGCACAGCCGTAAAAATGTATTAATTTTGCATCGTTTTGTATTAATAAGGTTTGTTTTAATTTTGTTACATTTCAAACGAATGGATAATGAGAGAAAAATTTTGACGGGAATAGCACAATAGTCTTAACCGGATATTATGGGATATAGTAAAAATTCATTTTTATCGAATAACGCTATTTTTGTTTTAGATCACCAGACTCTGGATATATTGGATGTCAACGAGTCTGCAATATCAATTTACGGGTATAGCCGTGAAGAATTTCTGTCGATGAATGTGAATGATCTGGGCTCGAAAGAAAAACGTACGGTCTTGGGTAATATCACATTAGAAAGTAAAAAATCAGCAGATAAGATATGGATTCACAAAACAAAGTCCGGTGAAACCCGGTATGTACAGTTTACCTCTCATGTTTTTATGCATAAAGGCGGATCTGCTAAACTTGTTGTGGCACATGATGTTTCGGATTTGATTAACAAGCAGGAATTTGACCGCTATAAATTTCCAAAGCCGATCACACATCAAACGAATACTCCTCTGGCAGAGATTAAATGGGATGATAAAATGAGGGTATTAGAGTGGTCGGAAAAAGCGGAGGATCTTTTTGGTTGGAGTGAAAATGAAGTACTGGGCAAAGAAGATTTTTTTGAAAGGTTAATTCCTGCGGATGAACTGGATGCCGCTTTCCTGAATATAAATCAGGCTGTCGCCAATGGCAGTAATCATTACAGCACCGAAGGCAAAGCACGCACAAAAGCTGGGGATGTGATAGTCTGTGAGTGGTATAATTCGGTTTTGTTCAATAAAAGTAAAGAGCTGGTTTCTATACATTCACTGATAACGGATATCAGCAGGCGTAAACAAACTGAGAATTTGTTTCGTGCACTTTCTGAAGAATCTCTGGTAGGAGTATATTTGATTCAGGACTACGTATTTAAATATGTTAATCCACGTTTTTGTCAAATTTTTGGCTACTCTAAAAAAGAGATTGAGTATAACCTGGGCCCGTTAGATCTTGCCCATCCTGAGGATGAACCGCTAGTAGATAAAAATATCAGGGATCGATTGGAAGGGAAAATTAAATCGATGAAGTATGATTTCCGCTGTGTCACCAAAGATGGACAAATCATACATGTGAAAGTTTACGGTTCGAGAATAAACTACTTGGGTAAGCCGGCTGTAGTGGGGACATTGGTAGATATTACGGATAGCAAGCTGGCTTATGAGCGGTACCGGGCCAGTGTGGAGAGCTTTGAAGATCTGTTCGATTCCATTAGCGATGCTATTTACATTCAGGATAAAGAAGGAAAGTTTATCGAGGTAAATGAGAGTGCTGTAGCCCTGAACGGTTATGAACGGGAGTTCCTGATTGGTAATACTCCTGATGTACTGGCAGCGCCGGGAAAAGTGGACCTGGAAGAGACCTGGGGATATTTTTACAAAGCCTTGCATGGAGAACCGCAACATTTTGATCAGTGGGGGATACGGAAAAATGGCGAAGTTTTTCCTGAAGAGGTGATACTCAATCCCGCCAGTTATTTTGGTGAAGATGTAGTACTTGCAATCTCCCGGGATATCAGCCAGCGGTATGAAGCCGAGGAGCAGGGGCGAAAAAATGAAGAAATGTTCAGGCAACTGTTTCAGAATGCTCCCATTGGCATTGTTTTGATGGATAAGAGACAGGATGTCCGTACGGTCAATACGGCTTTTACGGAAATTTTTGGCTATGAATCCGGAGAAATAGAGGGGTTGGATATTGATAAACTTATTGTTCCGGAAGAGGAAATGCCTAAGGCCCAGGCAGCATCCAATCGGATATTTGGAGGAGAAACAATAAACGTATCGGGTAAGCGAAAACGAAAGGATGGCAGTCTTGTTGATGTATTGGTTTACGGTGTACCTGTGACTATAGAGGAGGGGCAGACAATAGCCATTTTTGGAATATATGTTGATATTACGGATAGCAGGGAAGCAGAGGAGAAGGTAAAAAGATCACTTAAAGAAAAAGAAGTTTTGTTGGCTGAAATTCATCACAGAGTCAAAAATAATCTGGCTGTGATAACAGGATTGCTCGAACTCCAGGGATACAATACCACCCAGGAAGAAGCCAAAGAAGCGTTGAAAGAAAGCCAGATGCGGATAAATTCCATAGCACTTATTCATGAAAAGCTTTATCAAAATGAAAATCTGTCCGAAATTTCATTCGAAACGTACATTCAGGAATTGGCAGAAGTGATTTCCTCGTCATTGCAGTTGGTCAATACCGATGTGGAAATATCATTTGACATCGACCCGGTGCATTTGACCGTCAATCAGGCGATTCCCTGCGGACTTATTTTGAATGAGCTGATTACAAATGCTTACAAGCATGCTTTTGCTGATCGCAAAACCGGACACATCGGGATAACATTTAAAGCACTGGATAATAATATGGTGCGGCTTTCTATTTGTGACGACGGCATCGGCTTGCCTGAACAACTAACGCTTAACAACCCCAAGACATTGGGATTAACGCTTATCAGAACACTTTCCAGACAGTTGAATGGTGAGGCAGAATTTGTGAACCACTCAGACGGAGCAAAATTTATACTTGAATTTGAATTGGAAATCTGAAGTGTTTCTTCTTTTATTCAGTCCGTTCCACCCGAACCACAACCTGTCATCCTGAGACACCTAAAATAAACCGGGGTAATCAACGCACCAGTCGAATGATCTCCCTTTCAGAACTACTAACTAGACAAAGGTATCTGTCCCAGCCAACGAGATTCTTCGGCAGCGGACCGGAAAAACCACCGGCCCTTGCTCAGAATGACAATGTGAGTTATATGTTTTTATTACCATAAGTGCAATTAATTGGTATCCATAGTGCTTCAACCCTTACTCATCCAGCATATCTTCAATTTCTCTCATTTTACGCCCGAATTCTTCCCAGTTGTTGTCTGATAATGCCTGGGAAGCTTCTTTCCATAAATTTCGCAATTCTGAGAATTCTGCTGTCATTTCAGCCGTCTGAACAGGCGGAGCAGCTACGCTTGTATCAATTTCGGCTGATGCTATACGCTCTTCTCGTTTTCCGTAGAGAGCTTCGATAGATTGCCAGAGTGTCGGCTGCATGGCGATTTTATCTCCGGATGTTGCAATGACGCGCTGCAGCTGGGGTATATCGACGCCTTCAGCAATAAGAAATACCGGCTCCACATAAATAAAGGAATCTTCAATTGGGATTACCATCTGGTTACCGCGAATGACCCGAGAGCCGCGCTGATCCCAAAGGGCAAGCTGACGCGAAATTTCCGTATCCTGATCGATTTTAGCCTCGATCTGGGCGGGTCCCAATATCAGGCGGTCTTTGGGCAGTTCAAACACTGAAACTTCGCCGTAATTGGGGAAGTCGGAATTGGCTGCCATCCAGCCTATCATGTTGTCACGATTACTTGGTGTCAACGGACTTATGAGCAGATACTGAAGAGTCTCTCTTCCCGGTAACTTGGTTAGTACATAATACGGTTCCATTTTTATAGCCTGCCCGCCGTACTTTTCATTGGGTCGTGTCCACAGGTCTTCCTCATTATAAAATACCTGTGGATTGGTCATGTGATATTTGTTGTATCTATCCAGTTGGGCTTTGAAATAATGAATGGGATAACGAACATGCTGCCTGAGGTCTTCCGGCATGGCATCAAGCGGCTGGAACATATCGGGAAAGATATCCCGGTAAACGCCCAATACGGGATCATCATCGTCAGCGATATAAAAATCAACAGTCCCGTTATAGGCATCCACTACTACCTTGACCGAGTTGCGGATGTAGTTATATTGGTTCTCATAGGGTTCCGAATAAGGGTAGTGGGGAGAAACAGTGTAGGCATCCTGGATCCAAAACAGATTTCCTTCACTCAAAACGAGATAAGGATCATCTTCCATACTTAGGAAGGGAGCAATATTGGTAATACGTTCCTGTACGCGTTTCCAGAAGATGATCTTACTTTCATCATTGATATATTCCGTCAATAAGATATTGATGTCACCGAACTTCCAGGAAAAAAGGAGCTGTTTGAACAAATTACCTACAGGGACTCCCGTGGAGCCCTGGTAATTGGTATATACATTCTCATCACCGCGGGGATAATCCAACTCCTGTACGTTGGTGTTCACCAGCTTGTAGTCGGAATTGTGTTCGCCGTAATAGATGGCCGGTTGATCAACCTGAAAACCCATTTCAGTAACCGGTGGAATGTCTTTTATCGTCAGGCGGGGATCTCCCTGTGTTCCTTCCTGGGCTACAGGACTCATAACAAGTCCATAACCGTGCGTGTATTGAAGACGGCGGTTAACCCACGTATCGGCCCGGGCGGGAAGATTTTCGGAGAGTTCGCGTGCCGATACCATCATCTGCATGTATCCTTCATCGGTGTGATAGCGATCTACATCAACATTATAAAACTGGTAATATAATCGTATTTCCTGCAACTGACGGTAGGTCTGGATCAGCAGTCTCGGATCCCACAGCCGTATGTTTTCAATCGTTTCTTCATTTTGCTCGATGGTCGACCATGACATATCTTCCGGCCGCTGGGCGCTGTATGATTGCTCTGTCATTTGATCCAGGGCATAGGCTCTGCGGGTTTCTTCAATATTATTTTCGATATGTGGCTCTTCCAGTTGCAGTTCACTCGGCTGAACTACGAACTGTTGTACGAAACCCGGAAGCAGTACATTACCCAGTGCTCCAACCAGGATAGTTGCCGCACCACCGGCAGCCAGTAATTTAATCCGGCTTTTTTGCCATTGTGAAAAGGCGATTACTGCCAGAATAAAGCAGAAAATGCACATGATCCAAAGAACAGGCAGTTTAATGGTGAGGTCGACATATCCGGCACCATAGACTACTCCGGAATCGTTATATAAAAGCTGATAACGCTCCAGGTAGTATCCCCACGAAAGTAATAACAGCCAGAGGCCCAGGTTAATGCTTATCTGCTTCTTGACTCCGCTGATTGCAGTGATATCCTTCGAACGGGGGACCAGGGAAAGGGCTCCTGAATAAACGTATAGAACAATCAGTGCAACGGTAATGAAGAAAACAAGGGTTGTCAGGCTGTTCTGGATGAGCTCAATAAAAGGTAACCGGAACAGATAGAAACCGATGTCGTGCCCGAAGACGGGATCAACATTTCCGAAGGTTTCACTCCAGTGGAAGCGAAAGTAGGAGTCCCACCGCACAAAAAAGGAGAGGGAGAAGAAAATACCTATAAGAGTACCCAGCCCATAAAAAGTAGCACGCATTTTTTTGGGGTCAACCCGGTCGAGATTGAGCTGGGCCAACGGTGACTGACCAAAGCTCATCGTCTGAAATTTTTTGGCCAGCAAATGCATATTCGGCAGTATGTATAACAGTGCTATGATCAGAGAGCTTATAACCAGAAGAATCTGCGTGGTTTTAATTGTCCAGAATACCTGTTCATAACCGAGATCACTCAGCCAGAGCCATTCGACAATCCAGTCGGTGAAGGTTCCAAGCAGAACCAGTATCAGAAGTATAAGAAGTCCAATCCGATAAATGCCTGACTTTCCGGGTAAGATAGAACTCATAATTTTTCTTGATTAATTATTAAAACGTGCGGTTATTTGGCAGCACAGGAAAATTCTGAAAATATTATATGATACAAATATAAGAATTTCCAATTTCTAATTGCAGACAATGCTGTCTTTAAAATAGAAACCTTTTATTACAAAGCAGAATGGAATCGCTGACGCATCCTCCGGCTCCTTCCTCCCGATTCCTCGGGACGAAAACCCGCGGGACAAGGAAGGAGTGACTCTTTTCTCAGATTTCAGTAATTTTTAAAGTCCCTCCTTGTCCGTGGTTTTGCGGATAGGGAGGGATTTAGGGTGGGTCTGAAAAGCAACAAGTTTAAGATTCGGCAGATTTTAATCCCAAACAGGTATTTCTGAGCCCTCGTAAAAGGTTCAATCGTGGACGCTTGAACCAGCCAATACATCACGCGGCAAGAAGGAGAAAGAGCAGGAAGAGAACAGTAATAAAAGCCTGTGGAAAGAGCTCTTCTTTTTTAAGGAATTCAATAAATTCTTCAATCAGGAATACCATCTTACGGGTCATATTGTACATATCACAGATAATTTTTGTTGCTGTGTATATATAAAGAGTGATAACACGGCAATTTGTTACAAATTTTTTGTGACTTTTTTGAAGGGTGATTGTAACAGGGGTCAAAACTAAGTTCAGAAAATCCCTTTATCCGCGTCATTCTGCGGCCGTCTTCTGAACCATTTTTTTGTAGAAATTAAACCATTTGTGCTTTTCTGCCGGATGAATAATTAGTATGATATTAGAAATCAATGCTTTAAATACAACACCATATGAAAAGCTTCTTGCAGATACTTCTATTCCTGTTGATTATAATTGCAGGTGTGGTGCTCGTCAATACTTTTATGTATCGTTCGGCGCAGCTGGAGGTTGAACCGTTCACCAATAATCCTGTCCACCGTGATAATGCAATAGAAAAATTATCGGGGGCTGTCAGAATTCCAACGATTTCCCATTCAGATAATGCAAAAATTGATACTACGGCATTTAAAGATTTTATCTCATATGTCGTAGATCAATTTCCGAATCTGCATGAAAAATTGGAATCTCAGCGCATTTCCGGTTTCAGTCTGCTCTACAGGTGGGAGGGACAGGATACCACGCTTGCGCCGATTATGCTGACGGGCCACTATGATGTCGTGCCGCCCGGTGATACAACCCGGTGGGAGCACCCGCCGTTCTCCGGAATAACAGCGGGCGGCTACATCTGGGGCCGTGGGACGATGGATGACAAGGTGGGAGTCATCGGCATTATGGATGCCGTTGAAACACTGCTTGAAGAAGGATTCCAGCCTCAGCGTACGATATACCTGGCCTTTGGACATGACGAGGAAGTCGGGGGCATGAACGGTGCGGCAGTTATAGCTGATACATTGTCGGCACGCGGTGTAACGCCGCAGTTCGTGGCTGATGAAGGAATGATGATTACAGAAGGGCTTATCCCCGGAATCGATAAGCCTGTGGCACTGATAGCCGTAAGTGAAAAAGGTTATCTGAGTACGCGGCTGACAGCATATGCGGAGGGCGGACACTCATCCACACCTCCACGAAAATCAGCTGTCGGTTCAGTAAGCCGGGCCGTTGTAAGCCTGGAGCAGAATCAATTTTCCACCCGTCTGACGCCGCCGGTAGAGGCGATGTTCAGCTTTCTGGGGCCTGAGATGCCATTTATTATGAAGATGATGTTTGCCAATCGCTGGCTTTTCGACTGGGTACTAAAATGGCAGTTGGGAGAAGCAAGCACAACGAATGCCTTGGTGCGAACCACCACTGCTCCGACAATGTTTCATGCGGGAGAAAAGGATAATGTACTTCCCACCAAAGCTGAAGCGATTGTTAACTTTCGTATACTGCAGGGAGACAGTGAGGAAACGGTGATGAATCATGTGAAAGATGTCGTAAACGATACCAGCATCGAAATTTCAAAATTGGGAGTTGAATCCAATCCGCGTCCCGTGGCTGAAATAGACGGAACGGAGTTCGAACTGATGCATCGCACGGTGAAGCAGATATATCCGGATATCCTGGTAAGTCCCGGACTGCTTGTAGGTGGATCAGATGGCAAGCACTATGCAAAACTGACGCCAAACGTGTACAGTTTTAACCCCTATACCGTCAATGAAGAAGATATCGCCCGCTATCACGGGCTGAACGAACGTATTGGTATGGATGACTATCACAAAGTAGTTTTTTACTTCTATCAGCTAATCAAAAATAGTGTCAATAACTAATACTATTGTAGATTAAGTTGTTGGTTTATCAGTTATCTGTTATGATTCGTGATCTTTTTATATCTGCAGTCAATAACTAATAACCAATACACTATAACCGCTAACTAACTAATTGCGGATTCTGGCTACGAGACTCAAAAGAAATATGCCGAATAAAAGAGCGATAACACCTTCAATGGTCATCACATGAGCTATCGCATATTCTAAACCTCTTTCCAGATATGCAATAACCACAGACATCAGTTTGTTAATTTCAGACATAATCCTGCGATTTAAATTCAAAATAAACCGGTAAACAGATACATCTGATCGTACAACAGGTTTCTCTGTCAGATATTCAGAGGAGGCAATTATTTGTGCAGGCATCACCATCTTTATTTGCCCGGTAATTTCCATCCCTGAATGGCGTACCTATATTTCCGGCTGTTTACCCATCATTGATACTGGATGAGTGGAATTATGTTCCCTGTAAGGCTCGAAGAAATAAATGATTGCCTGCAAATGTTAAATTATCTTAAATAAATGGTTTTATTGTTTAGGAGTATCTTATTATAGTTGAGTAAAGCGGTTTCCGGCATATTCCATTTTACAGATTTAGGGGCTATTAATGATTAATAAAGATGATATCTCTTCCTTTAAACGGCTGAATATCGACCGGAAAATGGTTGGTATCCTGTCGCTTTTTACGGTGCTGGGTATTTGCATGGTGATTATTATCATCATAGCCACCAGTACCATGTCTGCATTGCGGGCCTACAGTTCACTTCAAACCCATTGGACCGAGCAGCGCAAAGAAGCTGTGTTTCACTTTACGGAATATGCCAGAATGCAGGATGAACCCAGCCGGAATGCGTTTTTTAACTCTCTGGAAATGATTGAGGCTTTAAAAAAGGTACGTGAGGAGTTATTCAAAGAGGAGACGGATCGGGATCTTGTCCGAAGGAATTTGCTTTCAGCACACACTAATCCCGCCGATATCGATGATATGAATTCTACTTTTAAACGGTTCAACTCCTTTCCCGATTTTACCCGGGCAATAAACGCATGGATCGAATCGGATCGCCTGATAGGGGAATTAAGGCTGTTAGCTGAGAGAGTAGGAAAACCGAATAACAGTGACCTGCTGACGGAAAACATCCGGCAAAATTTGATTGATAGAGCCCGTAATTTGGATCGACAGCTGACAGAGGAGCAATACGGGCTGGCATCAGCACTGAGTGATGGAACAGGTTTTTTGACTAAAGTCATTTTATGGATTTCCCTTTCACTTGGAGCAATCCTGCTTTTTATCGGCTCTATTCTCAGTGTTCGCTTTTTAAAGAGTATCAAAAAGTGGAAACGTGTTATAGAATTCAGTGAACAGCGGTATAAATCCCTGTATGAACGAAATCCGAACGCCGTGTTTTCTGTCTCAGTTGATGGACAGATTGTCCAGGGTAACGAAGCTATGAAGGAAATGACGGGATTTGATGAAGAATCTAAAGACTTAAATGTAGCACAGTTGTTCGCTTCAGAACAACGAAAACGAATGAGCATTTTTCTTAAAAAGGCTGCAGATGGTGAGCCGCAGAGATTTGAAACCAGATGGCTGAAGGAAAACGGAGAACAGCTTCCGGTTTACATCACGTACTTGCCGATTTTTATAGATAGGAAGATCAATGGAGTATTCGGTATAGCCGAGGATATTAGTTTTCAAAAAGAGGCGGAAAACCGAATCAGGCATCAGCTGGAAGAAAAAACATTTCTGCTAAGTGAAATACATGACAGGGTTAAAAATAATCTTGCTTTGATCTCAGGTCTGATCGAACTGCAGAAACAAAATACCGAGGACGAATCTGCCTTGGAACTCCTGGAGAGTACGAAGGCCCGCATACATTCGATGGCTATGGTTCACGAGCGTTTATACCAGGTAGAAACTTTTGCAAATATCCGGATGGATGAATATGTACGTGATCTGGTCTCTTCCCTCGAAAAATCATTCGATTTAAAAGAATCTCAAAACAGAATTACCGTTAATGCGGATGAGGTAACACTGGCTATTAAACGTGCTATACCGTGTGGACTGCTTCTTAACGAGCTGATTATAAATGCGTTTAAATTTGTTCTGAAGGATTCGGATGAAGGCAGATTGTCTGTCGATCTTAAAAAGCAGGAAGATAAAATAGTGAACATCCGTGTAAAGGATAACGGAAAGGGGCTGGGACCGGATTTTGATATCGATAAGCAAGACACTTTGGGAATGACTCTTATCCGCCTGTTGGTCAAACAGCTGAATATTTCCATGGAAATACAATGTAAGAAAGGCACCGAATTCAATCTCTACCTGAAAGAGGAACTGTCTGTATTGAGGAGCGCGTGAGGAGGAGAGGAGTTTTGAGTTTTGATTTACGGCAAATCAATTTTAAGAGTGGTGATAATTATCATCCATATTTTGTTGCGATAAAAGTTCATTAATACGTATATTGGCAGGCCTTGGGTGCTTAGCTCAGTTGGTTTAGAGCGCTACCCCGACACGGTAGAGGTCACTGGTTCGAATCCAGTAGCACCCACTTTCCTTTCTATAACCCATCGACGCCCAATGGCTTATTTAATGTTGCCAGCCTTGTTACAAACAGGAGTGAACTATTCCACTAAGAACTACTAATTTTAGTGCTGATAAATACTCTATTAGTAATACTAAATTTTTATCCGGAGACATTATTTGTAATTCTTTATTGGAGACATACAGATAAAATCCACAAATAATATCCAGAGAGGCTTATAACTCGATTAGTTGCACATTTTATCAGGAATGCGTTAGATTGGCCTTACAAATTAAGTATATGTTAGGTACAAAACATCAAAAAAAGAGGTACACTATGAAAACGATTTTTAATTCTATACTCAATTAGACGACGAAAATAGATTCATGCGAGCTATAGAGGGAACACAGGGTGAAGACATCTTTAAATCAATCAGTTATGAAGGGTTACGCTTCAATGCAACTAGCGAGATAGTGGAAAGAATACCGGAAGCGTCATATACGCCTGACGAAACTACGGAAACGACAAATTATATCGAGATTCAGGAGCACTGGGTACTACCGGAATATTATAATAGTGATGAATACAAAGCGAGTGTTGACGAAATATTCGAATTCTTCGATGAAATCGATTATCCAATCAGAGTTGATACTTATAAATTTAAATTTGGAAATGCTCGATATGCTTTTGTTTTCAACTATAATAACCGCGGTGAGTATCATGCTAAATACTCACCAAAAGCAATGTTAAGCGAATATCCTGAATTTCAGGAGAGTGTAAGCAAGATGATTTCCTATCTCTCTGATTTTGAAAATCGGGAATGGACATTTATGCCTCATCTGAGCTTTCTGCCAGAGGAATAAATTCAACATTAATTAGATTAGTATAAGGGGTTTTTAAAGGTTATAGTTTGAACTCTTTTGTAAGGTTTCAGGCTGTAATCTTTATTTTATTCTTTCTTGATTGAAGTAATTATATCCAAAATCTAAACATCCGCTGAATTTTATTAAAAATGTAGCCATGTCAACATTACGGTTTTTTGTACCTAACAACGGTTTCAACGCGGACTTGGCCGCTTTTTGCCGCTTCAAAATATAGCGACTTAAAGAAATTCCCAGTTTTATTTACATTATCAGCCAGTAAGGCCAAGCCGGTTAAACCGCAGGCCGTTATAGGGCTTCTTGCGAGTTTGTAATCATTACCTTCACTTACTAAGGGCTAATAACCATACATGTGAGTTGGTATTTACTTGAATTGGTGCTATTCTACTAATGAGTAATCTTCATTCATATTTTTATGGGCAAATAATGTATTCCTAAATAAAGTGAATCTGCGAAAATCAATAAAGCTGATCGGGTTTTTCCAGGGTATGGCAATACTTTTTCTGGTATTGACACTTTTGGGGTTTGCCCCCACTTTCTATCTAAGACCTTTAACAGATGCCCCCTCTTTGCCCCTCAGATTTCACTTACATGGATTTTTCACAACAGCCTGGGTATTTTTGTTTCTTGTCCAATCTTTTTTGATTGCAACAAGAAAAATTGCCTTTCACCGCAGAATGGGTATTCTTGGAGCAGTAATAGCTGCTGGTGTGCTGTTTTCAGGATTGGCAATTCTTTATTATTTGACTGCAGGCTATCCACAAAATGGCATGGATTTGGAACAGGTTTCGGCTACAGTATGGGGTAATTTAGTAATACTTGCTGCCTTTTCTATCTTTGTAAGTTCAGGAATTGTCTTGAGATCTCGCCCCAAATCACACAAACGGTTGATGCTTTTAGCAACACTTTCCATGATGGGTCAGCCTCTTGTCCGCATTGGTCATTTCGACTTCTTTCAAGTGAGCGATTCCATTATAATTAACGATGCCATATATGGTTTAGGAGGGTTGTTACTACTCTTTACAATTGTACTCATCCATGATATCCGGACATTAGGGCGTCCTCACTTTTCAGTTGTATGGGGGATTCCTTTGCAGGTTGTTTTGACCATTATTACCGGGTTATTTATAGCAAACACCGAATTCGGATATAGTTTGATCTTCTTATTCAATTGAGCTTATTTAGTTAATCCTAATCAGGTGAAAAAATTCTATTCACCTGACAAAACGCCCTATAACCAGCGCATAAGCGGACGTGCCTCACCCTACCCTGTTGACTTTTAATTTCTCAATTTCTGTAGTACATTTTGTTTTTAAATCAAAGTTGGCAGCTTATGCGCAATGTCTGTGGGCATTTGAAACAGAAACTTAATAAGTCGAAAAAAATTGTTATATATTTTTGGCGGATTACCCGCAACGGGTAAGTCAATACTTTCAAAATTTCTTTCAATCAAGCTTGGTGCTGTTTATTTGCGAATCGATTCAATAGAACAGATTTTGAAAGATAATGGTATCGGAGTAGCTGAAGGACAAGGATATGAAGTCGCTTATCAAATTGCATTGGATAATCTGAAATTAGGATTATCCGTAGTAGCTGATTCCGTTAATCCTCTTCCCATCACTCGAGAAGCTTGGAGAAACATAGCAATTAACGCTGGTAGTAAATATTTTGAAATCGAAATTATATGTTCCGATAAAGCAGAACATAAAAGAAGAGTAGAATCACGAATTTCTGATATTGAAGGACTTAAGTTGCCCTCTTGGAAGGATGTTGTTAACCGCGACTATAGAAAATGGTCAAGTGACCGAATTGTTATTGATACCGCAAATAAAACAATAATAGAAAGTCAGAAAGAAATAGAGCAAGCAGTTGATAAGAGTGCCTAAAGTACATCGGGGACACGGACGTGACGTTGATTCCGGAGTTGCTTGATTCGGATTTTTAGTCGTTTATTAATTCATAATCTCCGCACCGGTTAAGCTACAAACATTAGATTTCCAAAAAATAACATGTCTTACCCAAAACAATATTTATATAAAAGAATAGCAGAGGCAAAATTTTTTATTGATAAACATTTTCAAGATAGTATTGATGTAAACAGGATTGCAAAAGAAGCAAAATATTCAAAGTTTCATTTTATCCGGCTTTTTAAGAGCTCTTTCGGATATACGCCCAGACAATACCTCATCAAAAAAAGGCTGGAATATGCGAAGGAGGCACTGCAGAATAATAAATCTGTAACATCTGCCTGTTTGGACGCAGGGTTCACGTCGGTTGGATCCTTTTCAACTTTATTCAAAAATACAGTTGGGATATCACCCTCAATGTACGCCGACGCATATTATACCAGAAGAAAAAAGATTAAACAACAACCGGCTAGATTTATTCCAAGGTGCTACCTTAAAAAAAGCAATTTTCAAGAAGCCAATGGATAATTTTAATCCTATAATTGGTTAAGTTGAAATTAACCAAAGAGAATCGTTATGATTACCAATATTTCACATACCAGTGTATATGTACTTGACCAGGAACGGGCATTAGATTTTTATACCAACAAATTAGGATTTGAAGTTCGAACCGATGCACCAATGGGAGAATTTCGCTGGCTTACCGTTGGTCCCAAAGAGCAACCTCAAATTGAACTTATTCTCACACCTATCTCCGAACAAATGCTGGGTGATAAGGAATCAGTTGAACAAATCCGAAGTTTAGTTCAGAAAGGTGTAATGGGCGGTCCTGTTTTAGAATGTGAAGACATTCATGCTACATATGAAGAGCTAAAAAGTAAAGGAGTGGAATTTACGAAACCACCAACGGAGGAATTCTATAAAACAGAAGCTGTTTTCAAAGATGATTCAGGTAACTGGTTTTCATTGGGTGAAAAAAAACAATAAAACAGTAGAATCCTGTGGTCTAAAAACGGTTTCAACGCGGACTTGGCCGCTGTTTACCCCTTCAAAATTTGGTGACTAAAAGAAATCCCAAGATTTAATTACATTACCTGTCAATAAGGCCAAGCCGGTTAAACCGAAGACCGTTATGCCGCTCGTTTCGTTTTCGGCGGCAAAAAGAAATTTGCCATGATAGGTATCACTCGAATACATGTGTTGGCATTTGCAGCGATTTTGATGCTGTCAAATCCTGAGTACGTTCAGTCTCAACAGGCGAAATTAGTGATCACGGATGCTACGCTTATTGACGGTACGGGTTCACCACCACGTGAGGGTACTACAATCATAATCGGCGACGGAATTATTGAGACGATTGCCCCCACTGACGATACGGAGTTGCCAGCGAGGGCCACTGTCATTGATGCATCCGGGAAATTTGTGATACCGGGACTTATTGATCTTCACGCTCATGGCACGGAGGAGGACGTACTGCGGCAGTATCTCTTCTATGGGGTTACGACGGTTCTTCAGATGGGAGGTACGGGCGCTGGCACAGATGCTATTCATGAGCTTCGCTCACGCCGCGGCGCGGATTTGCTACAGGTTCCGCACATCTATGGAACGGGAGGTCACCTTACGTTGCACGGCACGCATCCAATCTACACCATCTTTCCGCCTCATATTCGGCAGACCGCCGACTCGCTTGCAGCTGCAACTCCCCTGAACGAACCGGTCAACTTGTACCCGTTGGGTATCGGCCTCTCGTTCGTCCGGACCGAAGAAGCTGCCCGCAAGGCAGTGCGAGAACGGGCAGCGGACAAGATGGACGCGATCACGCTTACCGTCGACTCCGGTCCGTGGATGTTCGGTGATAATCATCCCCAGATGTCCGTCGACATGATCAAGGTGATCGTTGACGAAGCGGAGCGACACAGTCTGCCAGTCTTTGCCCACATATCCTCTGTTGATGAACTCGAGTCAACTATGGAAGGTGGTGTGACTACGTTGGCTCATGCAGTGGCTGATGATCCGATGCCTGGCCCGGAGCATGTGAGGATGCTGGTAAAAAACGGCACCAATATGGTGCCTACGCTCGCCCTATTCTATGCCTTCCATCGTTATATCGATGATCCGACTCTGCTCAATGAACCATTTCTCAGAGCAGGTGTGGGGGAGGCCGCAATTGAACAAGCGCGGAACTCTCCGATATTTCGCCTTAAAGGGGTTCCTGATTTCTACCGCAGGACACTACCCCGTGTCATTCGACATGTTGGCTATTTCGGTCATATGGTGCCACTCGTTTCGGGCCATATAGTGCCACTTTCC